>JBFESZ010000092.1:0-7157 GCA_041548245.1 Sulfurimonadaceae bacterium | reverse complement strand
TCTGTTTTTAAGCCTGTTCATAAACAGATGCAGAGCAGATTTAAACGAACTTCCTTTCAGAACAGGCAGTAGTTTCTCAAAATAAAAGAGCTCTTCTTCTATGATCTTTAAAACCGGTTTGCTCTTTTCATTAGCGATAAAGGGTGCCAATAAAGCATTAAAGTCAAGTGTCTGTATATCTGCCTTATAAATGTTTTTAATGCCTTCGATAAGATCTACACCAACACGGTTGATTCGGCTCCTGTTTTGCACACTCTGGTTTTCAAGATATTGGCTTACGGCACTGAGGCTTTGCACAAAAGTCGACTCCCCAAGACTCTCACCCATCGCAAAATTAAAGTTGCATTTGCTGTCAAAACGCTTGAGATGCTTTGCAAAACCTTCATCAGGTAGGACGATAGCGATCTTCTCCGGCAGGATGCCTTTGCTGATAAACTCATACACTTTTTGCTTGATAAATGCGACCTGAAGCAGTCGCTGAGAAAAACTCTCACAAACGATTTTAGCCTCAGTCTTCACCTGTGATGAGGCCTCTACGCACATCGTAGAGAGATTGATGATCTGATTTTTCCCCGCTGCGATCGCTATGCCATGTGAGATGAGTTTTTCCTGCATCTTAAGGTTAAAATCATTCGCGAAAAACCGAAGTTTTAACGGTATAAGTGTGGCACACTCCTGAAGTATTTTGAACTCAAAATTTGTCAGATACCCTTCTACGACAAGCAGTATCTCTTCGTGCGATCTTACATAGCTCTCGTTCAATTTATATTTCTTAGCTAAAAATATCGGATCAAGTATCTTTTTCTCTTCGCACAGCTTTTCATACCGCAGATACAACTCCTGCAGTATCTCTATATGCTCCTCATAATCTCCATAGGTGTCTGCAAGGCTTAAGGAATGAATATCCACAAGTTCGCCGCTGAGCTCTTCAAAAAAACGAAAGATATACGATGAGTTTTGGGTAAAAGTAAAGAAATTACGCTCGATCTGCAAGTTAGAGAACTGTTTGAAGTCCGAAGCTTCCAGCAGTAGAAGTGTCCGGGTGTCCTCATCAACACGCATATAGCCCTCAACCACCAAAGCGCGTTGCAAGAACTCCGACATGGTGATATACGAGGGTAAAAAACCGTCTTTATGCTGATCTTTCAAGATAGCTGAACGGATAGAGCGGGAGGTTGGAAGAATGGTCATATACTGCCCTGTCGATTGCAGGGCAAAGCGAAGGCTACCGAACCTTTTCCGCCTGTTCCCAAAAATCGTTGATTTGAAGTTGAATCTTTTTGAGCCAATTATACAACAGAAAAATATTAATTGCCAAAGCACTTAATACGATCGCTGCCATAATATAGAGTCCGTATGGACCTGTCCCACCGGTAGATATTATCAGATACGACATACTTACGATAGTCCATAATGCAAGAGTGGGCAAAAAAAGCATTGCCCCCCAACATGAACTGATATGCTCGAGCTTCCCATTCTCTGCATAAAGCCTTCCGACATAGGCCGGAAGCAGCCAGCATGCACTGACAGCCAAAGGCGGAAAGAAAACTGCCAACAGTGCGTATGAACGTCCTGATATTCCCTTCTTTCGATTTGCCTGAAGCTCTGAAAAAGTCCTTGCCAACCAATATATCCCATAGATCCCAAATGTCATGACCCATAAGCCAATGATCTTTTCTGGACTGCGTTTTACCCCTATAAACATTATTTTTCCCTAAATAAATATTTATTCTACAAATAAGTAAAACTTATTATTAGAACATTAAAAATTATTATATAAATGTAAAGTAAATGAATAGGAACAAAATAAAATATAAAAAATCATGGAAATCAGAAAGAGACTAAAAGAGATAATCTCTCATTGATTTTAAAGTGAAAGTCCGCCATTGGCAGCGTAGTTACGCATTGGCTTGTCAAATCCGTACTCATAGACATCCTTATCCATCGTATCAGACTTCAGGTTCATATGTCGGTAATCATCTCCGATAGATATCTTGGTCAAGATGTTCCAGCGCCCTTCTTTAGCGACTTTTACATTTGAAAAGGTATAAATACCATTTTCAATATGTGGGTTTTCCAGATCTATCTGGTGTTCGTCTATAACAGGACGAGAAAGCACCACTTTTACTACGGCATTATTAACTGGGTTTGCATTCATATCTTCAATCTTGTATGCGATTGATGAGCCGTCCAAGGAGACACCCTCACCAATGTATGTGAGCTTATATTTTGCATTGAACCTGATTCCTGCGACAATCATATCATTTGCATTGGCATCTAAATTATGATAACCCAGCATCATATCGGCATCTTCTTGTACCGGCTGCAAAAGTGCTACATAGATAGTCACTGCACAGGCAATGACAATCAAAATTACTGAAGTAATAACGCCTATTGGCCAATGTAATCCGTCACGCATCTTCTTTCCTTCTTCTGTAAGCGTCATACCCTAGTTTTATCACTGTAATAAATGACAGTAAAAACATAAATGTAATGATGACCTTGTAGATGTTCTTGTTCGTATCACCCACAGCTGTATCCAGGACAACGCCTTTGGCTTCAGCGATCTGTTCAGAGATCTCTGCATACCCGTTATACATAGCAACCGCATACTTGTCTTTAGGATCTATCTCTTTAGGTGCCTTAGCACCGATAATAGGAATGACCCGTCCATTAAAAAATGGCCAAATTGCCAAGGGATTCATTATCTCTTCTCTATCAAAGAGCGTGTAAAGAGACTTGTCCTCAGCATATATTTGTACCTGCTTGGAGTTTTCCACAAATGAAAAAAGAACTGCGGGTTCTTCAAGAGTTTTGATCAAAGCTTGTTGATACTCGATGATAGTTTGATTGCTCTCGGTCTCTTTAACCAGACTCATATACAGATTTATGCCTGTTTTTGCTGAGAGTTCTTCACCCATCGGTTCAATTTGTTCATTGAAACCATCTACTTTAACAACTTCATCGATAACAATATATTTTGCTAAAAGAGGATTACTAAAGCAGAGAATTGCAATGAGGGCCAAAAGCCCTCTGTAGATCTTCAAGAATAAACCTTAACCAACATACAGGTGATCAGCTACAACAACCGCATAAATTGTATACATTGCCATCGCAAATAAACCGAATCCAACAATTACATCTAATCTCATTATTTGTCCTTTTGTGTGTATGGCTTTATCTTATGTAATACTGAGTGCTTAGCATTATCTTCAGAAAACATTTTAATGTTTTTCGCATCCTCAATATAATAATAGTCTTGTGCAACGTCTTGTTGAACACCGATTGCCAAGAACACAAGCGTTCCTTCAACAACTAGCAACAATATTGTTGCTATGATCATGCCTGTAATCCCGTGTAGTGCAAAAATACTTCTATTTTCCATATCTCACCCCTACTCTTCAATTTCTTTGTCGGTACCGTGTGCAACATAGGCTGACACAGCTTCGATCTGAGGTATTGTCAACATTTGACCAAATGCCGGCATAACACCGATCTCACCTTTTTTCATACCATTTCTAAGAAGGTTGTCCACTAAACAAGAGTTATAACCTTTAAGACTTGGTGCAACACCTGATTGACCACGGCCGATACAGTCTTCTCCAACACATGGATTAGAATACCCTTCTACACCTGTTGTGTCTTCATCCGGTTTTGTACCCCAGCTTTTATAGCCTTTGATACCTTCAGCCAAAGCGCCACCGTGACATGAAGCACATGCAGCTGTAAACAGTTCTTTACCAGCCGTGTCATCTGCTTTAAAACCACCTGCGATATAAGCAGAAACCGCACTGATATCAGCATCGTCTTGAAGCATCATCGGAGGCATTCCACCGTCATATCCAAGTTGAGTCGAACCTTCACGGATCACTTTCTCTACGTATGTCTTACTTATATTACGCGCTGTCAGGTTTTCAGCCGTAAGCTGACCTGACTCATAGTTCTCTTGGCCAGTTCCTTGAGGACCGTGACAAGGAGCACACTGAACAGCAAATATGCCCTCGCCCATCTTAAGTTTTTGAGTGTCTGTCATCTTGTCAAAACGCTCTTTGAACTTGGCATTTGCTTTTGCAGAGTCTTCATTATACTCACCAAGTTGAGAGTACTCATTTAAAGGGTATCCTGTAGTCATATACCACATACCCCATATCATCAACACCATGATAGACAATGCCCAGCCTAAAGGGGCCTCATTGTTGTACTCACCAATACCGTCCCAGTTCTCGTCAACCAGTTCTCCAGATGCCGTATCATTTTTCATCTTTCTGACATATGACATAACAACAACAACAGAAATAATAACGATTGCAGCCGCACCAGCCATTGCCAGTAAGTTTACAATATCATCACCCATCATGTCACCAACAACAGCATAAGTCCCTGCCATTAGAACGATTGCAAGTACGATACCGAAAATCCATAAACCTTTCATTTATCCCTCCATCTTTCGTTCAGAGTCTTCTGATTCAGAATACTCTTTTTTTTCTTCAACCAACTCATCGGTAAGTTCATCATGTAAAGCTATATTACTATACTTTTCATAGTCTTTAGTTCCCTTTTTTCTAGCTGTATAGAGATGATAGACATACCCCATAAACAGCAGTGATAAAGAGACGGTTAAAATAAAATAACCGTATGCTGAAAATTCACCTAGAGTCATACTATTATCTTACTTCAGTGAATTAAGATAAGCGATAAGCGCTACGATCTCAGGAATCTGTCCTGCTGCAACCATATCTTTAACATCTTGGTTTTTCATCTCACCCACTACTAATCTAGCTTCTGCAAGAGCGTCTTCACGACCACCTTCAACCGTAGAGGCAAGTTTTACCTGAGTTGTCGAACCATCTAACATCGGAATGTCTTTGTTGTATGGAGTGTTAAACATAACACGTACTGTTTCAGCCTCAGCCCAAGCAGTATCAACATCGGTAGGATTTGTAAACAACCAAGGATATCTTGGCATGATAGAACCCGGAACAACTGCTGCAGGATCCATCATGTGGTTTTCATGCCAGTCAGTTGTACGGTAGTTACCCACACGCATAAGATCCGGACCAGTACGCTTTGAACCCCACAGGAACGGACGGTCATAAGCATACTCACCACTCAAAGAGTACGTACCGTAACGGTCTGTCTCATTTTTAAATGGACGAATCAATTGAGAGTGACATGCATTACAGCTCTCCTTGATATATACCTGACGACCTGCCAATTCAAGTGTCGTGTACGGTTTAGTCCCGATCAAAGGACGAGATTGCTGAATAAAGTGAGGTATGATCATAACCAAACCAGCAAATGCGATAACTACGAATATACCAACGCCGAAAAAGAATGGGCGTTCTTCTAACCAATGAAACATATTTTCTCCCTTTCCTTACGCTGCCATAGGCGTAGCATTTTGAAGCTCACGTTCCTCAACAGGACGAGCCGACATAGTCTTGACGATGTTGTAAATAAAGATCACAAAACCAACAAGGTACAGAAGTCCACCGACAGCACGGATAATATAATATACATGCAATGCATCAACAGAATCGATGAATGAGTAAGCAAGGTTACCGAACTCATCGACTGCACGCCACATCATACCCTGAGTGATACCCGCGATCCACATAGATGTGAAGTAAAGGATAACACCGAGCGTCTGTAACCAGAACTGTGTGTTCATCAATGCTTTAGAGTATATCTCACGCTTAAAGATACGTGGAGCCATATGGTAAAGTGAAGCCATAACAATGAATCCAACCCATCCAAGAGCACCATCATGAACGTGGCCGACGATCCATTCAGTAAAGTGTGCAATCGCATTTACAGATTTAATAGACTGAATAGGTCCTTCAATCGTTGAGAACATATAGAAAGTTGATGAAAGAATCAAGAACTTAATAATTGGGCTCTCTGCAACTTGTTTCCACTCACCCTTCATAGTAAGAAGTAAGTTGATCGCAGAACCCCAAGACGGAAGGATCAGGATAACTGAGAAGATCGATCCCATAGTCTGCATCCAGTCAGGAACAGTTGAATAGATAAGGTGGTGACCACCTGCCCATACGTATACGAACATCAAAGACCAAAATCCAAGTAAAGAAAGCTTATATGAATAAACTGCTTGGCCTGATTCTTTTGGCAAGAAGTAGTAGATCATACCAACGAGAGGAACTGTAAGAACGAAACCAACTGCATTATGACCAAACCACCACTGAACCATTGCACCAGACGTACCTGAATATACAGAAACACCGTTCATGATCGAACCGGCACCCGCTACAAAGTAAGTAGGGATAACGATATTATTCATAATAAACAACATCGCAACCGCCAAGAATGAAGCCATGAAGTACCACATAGATACATACAGTGTCTTCTCTCTACGAATTCCTACCAGTCCGGCAATACCAACACCCCAGAAGACCCAGAAAATGACTACGACAAGATCAAGTGGCCATTCTAACTCAGAATACTCATTTGACTGCCCCACACCTAAGAACAGTGTGACAACGGCAAGTAATATCGCTAAAAAATAAGTCCAAAAGTGAAGTTTTCCAGCCACCATCAAAAGCTTTGATTCGGCCATAGAAACCTTTAGAACACGTTGTCCTATATAATACCAACCAGCAAAAATACCACTCAATGTAAATCCAAAGATTACACCTGAAGTGTGAATTGGTCTGATACGGCTAAAGTTGATATACTCAGCCATAGTATCCCCCAGAATGTAATTAAACTCTGGCCATGCCATTTGTAAGGCTAGAACAACACCTAACAACATACCGATAAATCCGAATAACAGCGTTGTCAGCAAAAACATCTTTGCGACTGTATAATCGTATTCTAATGGACGATTCTCCATATAAGCTCCCTTATATATTATTTAAACCAAAGTATTCTCACTCTTTGGCATCAAAGCCTAAACTATCTCACAATTTTGTCGTATAGACTCTTACAAAAATGTACGACAAAAAATTGAGATAGCCTAAATCAGCTAGCATAATATCATATTATAAGAATTATCAAGCTTAAAATTTAATTTTTTTGAGTTTAAAATAGATAGTTATTTTTTTTAATAATGTGTTAAGTTTGTGATATATAAGTAATTATAATCCGCATTTTCCTGCGCCGCATTTTCCGCTGCCACATTTCATAGAAGAGTTCTC
>JBFESZ010000091.1:0-7312 GCA_041548245.1 Sulfurimonadaceae bacterium | reverse complement strand
AGAGCAATATTTCACATCTTGCGCGTGAAGACAGTGCTGCGGGCGTGTTAGAGTTAAAGCATGCTAATGTACGATGGTTTTTATCTGTAAATTATGACTATATTCCAGACGAGATCAAAGCAAAGGAGCAGCGAACTTACCGGTCTATCACTGTAGATGGTGAGGAGATAGAGTTTAGTGAAGGTTTTGCCGACTTACATACGCTAAGCTATCAAGAGATACTCAAAGGTAAAGGTTTTGGACTGGATGAAGCCAGGCAATCAATTGAGATTGTCCATGACATCCGTGAGGCTTCTATTTCGAGTTTGAAAGGTGAATTCCATCCATTTTGCAAAAAGGTACTTGGCTGATGTCATCTGATGCTTTTGTCCATGAATCATCCTATGTCGATAAAAATGTACTCATAGGGGAGAATACAAAGGTCTGGCATTTCTCTCATCTGCTCAGTGGTTCGATCATTGGAAAGAATTGTTCTTTTGGGCAGAACTGTGTGGTCGGTCCAAATGTCATTATCGGCAATGGCGTTAAAGTACAAAACAATGTCTCGGTATATGAAGGTGTCGAGATAGAAGACGATGTGTTCCTTGGCCCGTCTATGGTCTTTACCAATGTGATAAATCCGCGTGCATTTATTGTTAGAAAAGAAGAGTTTAAAAAGACGCTTTTGAAAAAAGGGTGCTCAATCGGTGCCAATGCAACGGTTATCTGTGGTGTTGAAGTAGGTGAATACGCACTTATCGGTTCGGGTGCTGTTATTAACAAAGATGTAAAAGCGTATGCACTTATGGTTGGTGTTCCTGCTAGACAGATAGGTTGGGTAGGAAGATCTGGCAACACTTTGACGTTTGTCGATGGTGAGGCGGTTGATGCTTATGATGGTCAAAAATATAGAGTTGTTAACGATGAATTGGAGCTTGTGTGAAGATAGACTTTGCTAATTTAAATCGGCAATATCTTCGTTACAAAGATGAGATAGATGAAGCTATAAAAGGTGTTATAGAGAGTTCCGCCTTTATTATGGGAGAAGATGTTCGACTTCTTGAAGTGGAGTTGCAGACCTATATCGGTGCAAAGCATGCGATCACGTGTTCGAGCGGAACCGATGCACTTCTTTTGGCTATGATGGCACTTGACATACAACCCGGTGACGAGGTTATAACAACACCGTTTACTTTTATAGCGACAGCTGAGACGATAGCTTTTTTGGGGGCAGTCCCTGTTTTCGTAGACATAGAGGAAGATACGTACAATATAGATGCAAGCAAGATAGAAGAGAAGATCACTTCGAAAACAAAATTAATTATACCGGTAAGTTTATATGGTCAGCCCGCTGATATGGATGAGATAAATGCTGTTGCAAAGAAGTATGGACTTCAAGTGGTTGAAGATGCAGCCCAAAGTTTTGGTGCGGAGTATAAAGACAAAAAGAGCTGTAATCTCAGCGACATAGGATGCACAAGCTTTTTCCCTGCAAAACCTTTAGGCTGTTTTGGAGATGGGGGTGCAGTGTTTACAAATGATGATGAAATCGCTGAGAAGATAAGAAGTTTGCGTGTGCATGGCCAGACGGTCCGATATCATCATAAATATATAGGAATGGGTGGTCGTATGGACACTATTCAGGCTGCCGTACTTCGGGTCAAGCTGAGACATTATGAAGAGGACTTGCAAAAGCGTGAGAAAGTGGCAAAGACCTACGCGCAGAGTATTCATGTCCCAGCTTTAAAAGTTGACAGAAGGTCCGCTTGGGCCCAGTTCTCACTTCGGGTGAATAATAGAGACGAAATTCAGGCTCGACTGAAAGCCAAGGGGATACCGACAGCTGTACATTACCCAAAACCGCTTCATCTTCAAGAGTGTTTTGAATATTTGGGCTATAAGCCAGGGGATTTTCCGATAGCCGAAAAGGTCTCCGATGAGATTATGAGTTTGCCGATGAATCCGGATTTGAATCAAGATGAACTGACGTATATTCTAGAGCATATCTAAGAAGTGAACATGAAGATACAGCCAAAGTCAGAGTTTTCAAAAAATGTTTTAACTTTGATGACGGGGACGACAATAGCACAGGCTGTACCGATTGCAATTAGTCCAATTTTAACTAGAATTTACACACCGGAAGATTTTGGTGTATTTGCACTTTACATTAGTATAGTGACCTTTTTATCCCTTATCTGTACGGGACGATATGAGTTTGCAATAATGCTTCCCAAAAAAGACTCTGAAGCTGTCAATATACTAGCTCTTTCTGTACTCGTTGTTTTTATTATCAGCCTTATCTCTTTCTTGGCAATTTTTATTTTCAATGCTCAAATTGTAGCATTGCTTGGCAGCAAGGAATTGTCTACATGGCTTTATTTGATTCCTTTTTCTGTAATGCTAACGGGAGTTTATCAAAGTATTAATTATTGGAATAGCCGAAAAAAATTCTATAAGCGCGTAGCGCAAAGCAATGTTGTTCAAAGTAGTACAATAGCAGGTACCAATCTTGGCCTTGGGTTTAGCGGGTTTGGCAGTGCTGGACTTATTATCGGCAGTCTCGCCGGAAAGAGTATCGCAACTGCTATCTTAGTAAAGACGATTTTTAAAAAAGATAGAATCAATCATCAAGAGATCAAAAAGTTGAAGATGTTTGCTCTTATGAGAAAGTATAAAAAAATGCCAATGTATAATCTTCCTAACGCCTTGATTGACGGGTTTAGATTGACCGGCATAACCATACTTATCGCGAAGTTTTTTACGATTCCTATTTTGGGTCAGTTTTCACTTGCATGGAAAATATTACAGTTGCCTATCTCATTAATAGGTGCTTCCCTGTCACAGGTTTTTTTTCAGGAGATTTCTCATAGAGAAAAAAAAGATCTGCATGGCATAATTAAACCTTTTATAGTAAAATCGTTCATTATTGCTTTGCCGATTTTTTTAAGTATATACCTTTATGCAGAAAAAGCTTTTATCTTTGTTTTTGGCGAAAACTGGGAGATAGCAGGACAAGTGGCTTCAATCATGACACCTTGGATGTTTTTAAATTTTATCAGCGTGCCCTTGTCAAATGTATACATCGTGTTAAACAGACAAGAGATCGTCTTAATGGTATCTGTTTTTTATATGGTTGTACCACTTAGTCTTCTGTATTTTTTTAACGACTTGGGTTTTTTGCACATCATGAGTCTTGTCTCATTCGTTATGAGCATGATTTTAGTTGTCTATATAGGCATGATATTTTCTTTTATAAGGAGTGAAGATTGATATTTACTGATTTAGTGAAAAATTATTTATCTGGCAAAGAGTTTACGAACGCTGCTGTTGTCAGTTTAGATATAAAAACAGAAATATTGTACAGGGATGATTACCTGCTTCATATCTCTAAAAATAAAAAGATATTACATCTGGGTTTTGTGGATCACATACCGCTCATTGATGAAAAAATAAATAAAAACAAATGGCTGCATAAAAAGCTAATGGATGTCAGTTCGCTTTGCTACGGGGTAGATATCAATCACGAAGGCATAGCGTATATCAAAGACAGGTATGGGTTTGAGAACCTTTATGCCCTTGATATTATCAATGATACATTGCCTGAGGAGATAGTAAACACACACTTTGACTATATTCTGATCCCTGATGTGATCGAGCATATTGGAAACCCAGTCGAGTTTTTAATCAAGATCAGAAACAGGTTTAAAAATAATGTGGACTTTCTTGTAATAACGACCCCAAATGCTTTTAGACTAAATAATTTTATCAATACCTTTAATAAACAAGAGATTATAAACAGCGATCACAGGTTTTGGTTTTCTCCTTTCACTCTGTCAAAGATCGTCTATGATGCCGGCTACAAGGTTGACTTTTTTGGTTTCTTTGAGCACAGTAAATTGTCAAAAAGACAGATCTTTAGAAAAATGCTCCTGTCAAAAAGAGATGCCTTCAAAGACACGCTAGTCATTGAAACAAAGTTATTATGAGCACGCATCTTTTTCTTGTCAGCAACAGCTTCCCTTTTTATAATGGAGAACAATTTTTAGAGACGGAAGTCGAGTATTATTGTTCATATCGAAACCTTAAGGTCACGGTTTTACCTTTATCAAGAGGAAATGGTGAGACAAGAAGACTTCCTGAGTGCATTTCTCTGGATCAAAGTTGTATAATCGACCCGGATATAAACAATATACAAAGATCTTTTTATTTACTCAGATCAATGAAAAATGGTTTTTTTTATAAGGAGTTTGTCACTGAGGTGCTACAGCAGAGTAAGAAAATAAGATATTTTATTTCGGCAATGATCAGGTACCAGAAGTATTATGATCTCTTTGACAGTTTTATAAAAAAAAATGAAGAAGAGAATGAGATGATCTTTTATACATATTGGCATAACGAAGCTAGTTATGCTCTGCAAAGTCTGAAAAGAAAGTACAGGTTCTCATTAGTCAGCAGGATACATGGTACTGATCTGTATGAGGAAATACGCCCTCAAAAGTACATGCCATTAAAAAGGCATTTTACTAAAGAGATAGATAAAATCTATACAATTACGCAAAGCGCGAAAACGTATATGCATGAACATTATGGATTTGAAGCAGATGTCCTCGAAGTTAGCAGGCTTGGGGTCAATGATCTTCATATCAAGACCAAAGTGTCTGAAAGCAATTTTTTTCACATAGTATCATGTTCTCACCTGGTGGAGGTAAAGCAGGTTGAGAAGATCATTTTATCAATAGAAGCATTGGGAAAGTTGATGCCGCAGGTTTCTTTTAAGTGGACGCATATCGGGAGCGGGCCTCTGCATGAATATTTAGATGATCTGTCTACAAAGAGATTGTTAAGCCTGGAAAATGTCGAAAATGAGTTTTTAGGAGACTTGAAAAATACCCAGGTGTATGATTTTTATAAAAATACTGCGATTGATGTTTTTCTCAATGTAAGTAAATCGGAAGGTGTTCCTGTGTCTATTATGGAAGCAATGAGTTGTGCTATTCCCATTATTGCACCTGACATAGGCGGGGTGTCTGATATGTTGATTACGGGATACAATGGTATTTTGCTGGATAAAAATCCAAGTATTGAAGATATAGTGACCTCGCTTAAAGACATTGAATATTTTAAAAATGAAACGATTCGAGCTAACGCATATGCAATGTTTTTAAAAAAGTACAAGGCAGAAAACAATTATAATGATTTTATAAAAAAGATCATACTGCTAAATCAAGGGAAGTAGTGAGTAAATTTAAATGTCTGATGCTTTGGGTCAATCGGGTTACAAGATGAAAATATTGTATTTGGCAGATCAAGACTTGGACAATGAAAGCGGTGTGAGTCAAAAAATCAGTATGCAGTCTAAGCAGTGGATAGTCGAAGGTCATGATGTCACTGTCTTATCACTTCAATCCTTGTCTCTCTTTTCAGTTGAAAAGCAGAGACTTTCTCCAGCATTAATACATATCAAACGAAATGGGTGGAAGATAGTTGTTCATCTTCTATACAGTTCGTGGCGATTAAAAAAGATTTTGAAAGATCTTGATTTCGATCTTGTTTATATGCGGTACCGTCTGTACTCTCCATTTGTACGAGGTGCATTAAAACAGTCGCCTCAAATTGTGGAGATCAATACGGATGATGTCACTGAGTATAGACATTCTTCTTCCGCCTTGTATTGGTATAACAGGATTTTCAGGGAGTGTTTTATCCGTGGATCAAGTGGTTTTGTTTGTGTGAGCGATGAGCTGAAGGAGAAGTTTAAAGTCTATCATAAACCTATATCGGTTATTGCAAATGGGATAAAAATGGATGATATCCCATTTGAGCCAAGAACAATGACTTCTCGAGCTTCCCTGGTCTTTATCGGCTCACCAAATCAGAAATGGCATGGAGTCGACAAAGTTTTATACATGGCTCAAAAATTGCCTGAATTTGATTTTCATATGATTGGTTTTGAAGGTCTTGATACCAAAAATCTTTTTTTTCATGGGTATCTGCCTACGGCTAAGGCGAATGAAATGGTTCGGCATTATGACGTTGGAATAAGCACCTTGTCCTTATACGAAAACAAGATGGAGGAAGCCAGTCCGTTAAAGACACGACAATATCTGGCCCAAGGTCTGCCTATAATATATGCCTATAAAGATACTGATTTTGAGACGACAAATGCATTTTCACTTGAACTGCCTAACACGAAGGACAATGTAGAAAAATCTATAGATAAAATAAGGGATTTTGTCTGTACGGTATATGGCGATGTAAAACTTAGAGAAGAAGCCAGGGCATTTGCACAAAATAAACTTGATGTCACAGTAAAAGAGAAGTCCCGCCTTGCATTTTTTGGACAGTTTTTATGAAAACGCTTGTTTTGTTCACCGTCTCTTATCCCTATGGTTCGAAAGAGCAATTCTTAGAAACAGAGATCACGTATTTGAGTGAGGCCTTTAAAGAGGTTATCGTTATACCAATGCAGACGGATAGGAAAATGCGGGAGGTTCCCCCAAATGTAAAAGTCGATGCAGCCTTTTCGGAAAAAAATTCTAATGCAAAGTTTTTGATATACAGCTTTTTAAGTATCTATCTATACAAAGAGATATTCAAGTATCCTTTTGTGCTGCTCTCTTTAACACGGCTGAGCAGGCTATTTGCCTTTGTGGGTAAGGGCGTGTGCCTTTATAAATACTTGAAAAATGCCTACGGCTCAGAAAATATTTTTTATTCATATTGGTTTAACGGGGCTGTTTTTGGCTGCTATTTATATGATAAACACGTGCATCCAATAAAGTTTTTTACAAGAGTACACGGAAGTGACCTTTATTTAGAAGTCAATAAAGACTATCTCCCTTTACGTCCTTCCGTGTTAAAAAAGATCACTAAGGTGTTTTCGATATCAGAAAATGGAAAAAAATACCTTGAAGATCATTATGCTTTCGATGCAAAAAAGGTGACGTGTTCCAGACTTGGGAGCAAGGACAATAAGATTTATACCAGGATGACAGAAAGCCCGAAAGAGTTTTCAATAGTAAGTTGTTCGCATATAAGTCCTGTCAAGCGTATTGATATGCTGTTGAAAGCTCTTTGTTTAGTAGCAAAAGACAATACGGATATAAATATTTTATGGACACATATAGGGACAGGAGATCAATATTCTGATCTTAAAGAGCTAAGTTCTCAATTGTCTGTTAAGAACTTGGAAGTCAGACTATTGGGAAGTCTGTCAAATAAAGATGTCTTGCAATACTATAAAACGCATAATATCGACCTGTTTGTAAATGTAAGCCGTTCAGAGGGGATCCCCGTGACATTTATGGAAGCTTTTAGTTGTTCAATCCCAGTT
>JBFESZ010000090.1:0-7353 GCA_041548245.1 Sulfurimonadaceae bacterium | reverse complement strand
GAACACCGTTAGCTGAACTGGATGAAAATGCAAGCCTTTGGATTTTGGAGACCAGTTCTTTCACCCTTCATTATACGAATAAAGCTGCTCCGAAAGTCTATGTCCTTTTACCTATTACGCCAGACCACCTCTATTGGCACGGTTCATTAGGCGAATACGAAGAGGCCAAGCTCAAACCCTTGAAAATGATGCGAGAGGGTGATTGTGTCATCTTGCCAAAAAAATATAAAACGTATCCCACAGATGCGATGAAGATTCCCTATGAAAGCAATGAAGAGCTGGCAGAGTATTTTGATATCGATATCTCAAAACTGCGTTATAAGGGTGCTTTCTTGCAAGATGCCCTGCTTGCTTTGGGTGTAAGTAAAATACTCTTTGACGAATGCGATTATGATCTGATCAATTCTATGGCTTTGGATGCGCATCGTCAAGAGGAGTTTTATGACAAAGAGGGCCGACTCTGGGTCAATGATTCCAAAGCAACCAACCTAGATGCCACCCTGCAGGCGGTTTTGACCTATAAAGATGAGCCCCTTTCACTTATCTTGGGCGGGGATGACAAAGGAGTCGATCTCACTCCACTGTTTGAAACACTAAAAGAGCTCGATGTTCATATCTATGCCATTGGGAAAAACCAGCCTACCCTTATGGAACTTGCCCATGCCTTTAACATTCCTATTACTGGATGCAATACCCTTGATATCGCTTGTGAAAAGATCAAAGCAGAAAAAGACAAAAACCGCACCGTACTACTCTCTCCGGCTGCTGCAAGCCTCGATCAATTCAGCTCTTATGGGGAAAGAGGTGACAAATTTAAAGAGTTTGCACTACTTTAAGCTTGGTGTAACTGCGCATAGGATAATATTTCGTCCTCTTAAATATTTGATAGGCCTCGTTAGCTCAGTCGGTAGAGCAAATGACTGAAAATCATTGTGTCCTTGGTTCGATTCCGAGACGAGGCACCACTTCAAACTATTTAAGAACTTTTATCATTGATATCCCCTATGCCTCGTTAGCTCAGTCGGTAGAGCAAATGACTGAAAATCATTGTGTCCTTGGTTCGATTCCGAGACGAGGCACCACTTTATTACCCTTTTAAAAACAAACTTTATTTATAAGACAATTTACTCAGAAAAAGTATTATTTTCATCCTATTCTGATTCTTGATGCATCACAATAAACGTCATCTACATGATAAAAATTTACATTAATTTTACTAATTCTTAAAAAACAGTATAATGTCTGCTAAGTAGTGATTAATTTTATGGGAATACAATGACAGAACAAGAGCTTATTCGAGAACTTTCATCCATTGCCAAGGGAATATCCATTCTCTATGTCGAAGACGACAAGGATATTCGTTCATTTATGCATACGATGCTCAAAAACTTTTTTGATACCATCCATACTGCTGAAAATGGTGTTGAAGGGTTAAAGCTCTATCAAGAAAACCATATCGACATCGTCCTTAGTGACATCGCCATGCCTCTTATGGACGGGATTGAGTTTTCACGTGAAGTCAAAAAAATCAATCCTAATCAAAACATTATTATCACCTCCGCCTTTGAAGAGTCTGCCTACTTCATCGAACTGATCAATATCGGTGTCAATAAATTCATCCTTAAGCCGCCATCCAATCAACAGCTCTTTGAAGCCTTGATCTATATATGCCGGCTGATACAAAATGAGAAAGAACTTGAGAGGCACCGAGAAAATGCCAGGCTTGAGTTGATTGAGAACAAAGAACTCTTGCGTCAGTATAAAGATGTTGTAGATCAGGCTGCTTTGGTCACCAAGACTGATCTGAATGGTATCATCACCTATGTGAATGACAACTATTGTGATTCAACAGGATATTCAAGAGAAGAGCTTGTCGGCGGGAACCACAAGCTCTTGCGTCATCCAGATGTTCCCAGTTCTGTCTATAAACAGATGTGGGAAGATATCAAAGCCAAGAAAACATGGAAAGGTGTCATAAAGAACTACAAAAAGGACCGGTCCGAATTCATCGCTCAGACACTCATCGCTCCTATACTAAACAGTAAAAACGAGATTCAGGAGTATATCGGTATCCGTCATGATATTACCGAAATGGTTCATCTCTCAAAGGAGATCGAAGAGACTCAACGCGAGATGCTCTACACTCTGGGTGAGATGGGCGAGACTCGATCGCAAGAGACGGGTTTTCATGTCAAACGTGTCGCCAAATATTCCTTGCTTTTAGCACGTCTGTTTGGTTTAGGCGAGGAGGAAGCCACGCTTTTATACATTGCATCTCCTATGCATGATATAGGAAAAATTGCCATACCTGATCGTATTCTTTTAAAACCTGACAAACTTACTGACGAGGAGTTTGAAGAGATGAAACGACACGCTGTTTACGGTCATAACATCTTCAAATCATCTTCACGTCCCTCCTTGCAGGCAGCTGCTATCATAGCCCATGAACATCATGAAAAGTATGATGGGAGTGGTTATCCAAGAGGCTTGAAAGGTGAAGAGATTCATCCCTATGGACGTATTGTAGCCTTGGCAGATGTTTTTGACGCACTAAGTACAAAACGAGTCTATAAAGATGCTTGGCCTATAGATAAGATCATTGACTTTCTACAGGAACAAAAAGGCAAACATTTTGATCCCAAACTCATTGACCTGCTTATCAAAAACCTTGACCAGTTCCTTAAGATCAAAGAGAAGTACTCGACTGAAGCGTTTGAGGATGATGCCCATTATTAACCCATAGATTATCAAAGGTAATCATCGCACTCGCCTTATCATCGTTAAACAGTAATAAAACCTCACTTTTAGACAATTTATGCTATTTTTTCATCTAATATTTTAACTGGAGATTTTTTGAAACAAACACTTAAACGCTATTTCCCCTACATGAAAAATTATGGGTTTTATTATTTTCTTGTTCTTGTAGGGATTTTGATGACTGTCAGTGCCACCATGGCAACGGCACAAATCGTTCAACCAATGATGGATGAGATGTTCATTGCCAAAGACAAGGAGATGCTTATTATCATTCCTTTAGGCTTCATTACCATCTATTTCATCAAATCAGTCGGTCGTTATATCCAAAGCGTCTATATGAACTATATTGGGCTTCATATTGTCTCTCTTCTTCGAGAAGACCTGCTTGAAAAGATTCTCTATCTGGACATGAAGTTTCTTTTTTCAAATCGTAGTGGAGAACTGATATCACGTATAACGAACGATATCAACCGCGTTCAATACTTCGTTTCAAATATGCTTCCTGAGCTCTTTCGAGAGAGTCTAAGTACCATTGGTCTGGTCGGCTATATTATCTGGCTAAACCCTATGCTTGCCTTTTATTCTCTTGTTGCTATGCCCGTCGCAATCTATCCGCTCATTCTGATTGCCAAACGTTTAAAACGTCTTTCACATCGTTCACAAGAGAAGAATGCGGATGTCGTAACAAGACTGACTGAAGTCTTTAATAACAATGAAATAATCAAGGCCAACTCCACTGAGGAGTTTGAACTCGAACGATTCAAAAATGAGAACTGGCGTTATTTCAAACTGAATATGAAATCCGTATATACCAATGAACTTGTTTCACCTCTTATGGAGATATTCGGCGTCTTAGGACTGGCATTTGTCATTTATATGGGAGGCAAAAACGTTATAGATGGAAAGATGACTCCAGGTGAGTTCATGTCCTTCTTTACAGCCGTCGGTCTTAGCTTTCAGCCTGTTCGAAGAGTAAGCTCTATCTACGGTAAAATCCAAGACTCCGTCGCAGCCACCGAACGTATTTTCGAAGTTCTTGAGAGAAAAAGTGAGGTCATCGATGGAGACAATACACTAGATGAAGACATAAAAACTATTTCCTTTAAGGATGTATCCTTACGATATGATAAGAAAATAGCACTCAAAGATATAAACTTGGAAGTCAAAAGCGGAGAAAATATCGCTTTAGTTGGAGACAGTGGTGGCGGGAAAAGCTCACTGATCAATCTTCTACTGAGATTTTATGACATTAATTCGGGTAAGCTTTTGATTAACCATGAACCAATATCCTCTTTTAAACAAGCATCTCTTCATCAACATATTTCTGTCGTATCCCAACGTGTGTATGTATTTCAAGACACACTTGCAGCCAATGTCGCTTATGGTCAAGAAGTTAATGAAAACCGTGTAAAACAAGCACTAGAGCTTGCTGATGCTAAAGAGTTTGTTTCCACCCTACCTGAGGGAATATACACACAAATGGATGAAGCTGGAACCAACCTGTCCGGTGGACAACGCCAGCGTATTGCGATTGCAAGAGCCATTTACAAGCATGCATCACTACTGATCTTTGATGAAGCGACAAGTGCTTTGGACAACGAGAGTGAAAAACGTATACAAGAGGCGATTAAAAGCTATGCAAAAGACAAGATAACTTTTACCATCGCCCACCGGTTAAGTACCATTGAACATGCCGATGTGATTCTCGTCTTCCAGGAGGGACGTATCGTTGCCAGGGGCACCCATAAAGAGCTGCTTGAAAACTCTACTGAGTACCAGCGTCTGGCAGGAAAAATGGTCCAGGAAGCTTCCTAGAGCTTTTTTAAGCTCCGTTTGCGTACAATACCATTCATAATTATAATAATTCAGGATATCTATTTGTCGCTTCCGATTGTCATTTCTAACCGTCTTATCAAGTTTACCGGGAACATCACGAAAACCCTTTCCTACCCTTTTCACTTCATTTTTCCCAAGAAGCGTTTCACAATTCCAGAGTATAGCGCTCCTAAAATCCGCCCAAGCAAAGAGACCCGTATTCCCAAGGTGATCTGGCAGACAAACTTTACCAACCGTGTCACCCTTCCTATGTATCTGAACTACCTCTTCAACCGCCTTATGTCTTTGAGCTTCGAATACCGCTATGTCAGTACGGAAGCCCGACTGGAATATATCAAGGCTAATATGTCTGAAGAGATCGTTACCGCCTATGAGATGCTCACCGATGGTGCAGCCCAGGCAGATCTCTGGCGTCTTCTTATACTCAACCATGAGGGAGGTATCTACCTTGACATTGATGCCCACCTGGTCTGGCCCCTTTCAAAGATAATCGGTCCTGAAGATAACGAGATCTTTTTGCGCACAAAACAGCACTATACGAACTATTTTATTGCCAGTGCCCCGAACAATCCGATCCTTTCTGAAGCAGTCGATCTCGTTGTAAAAAATATTCAAACCCGAAATACCCGTGGCGGCGTCTATTATCTTACTGGGCCCAATGCTCTCAACACTATACTGGAAGGAAAGAACTTCAATGAGCGCTATTACCGCCTAACCTGTATACAGGGAAGCTTTACCAACGAATACTTTCAATATATAGACAAACCTCGGAGTAAATGGATTCACAAAGATGAATCCGAACTCTTGAAAGATGATACACAAAAGGATAGCAACTCATGAAAAAACGTATTCTTGTTACCGGCGGTGCTGGATTTGTGGGTAGTCACCTTTGTGAGCGCCTTGCCCAAGATGAAAACAACGAAGTCTACTCTTTGGACAATTACTTTACCGGAAGCGAAGACAACCATGTTGACAATGTCACTTATATCCGTGGAAACACCAAAGATATCACGTCCCTTGTAGACTTTAATCCAGATATGGTCTATCACCTTGGAGAGTACTCCCGCGTTGAGCAAAGTTTTGATGATATTGAAAAAGTCTGGGAATATAACAAAGATGGTATTTTTGCTGTTTTAGAGTTTGTTCGTAAAGCAGGATGTAAGATATTATATGCCGGTAGCTCAACCAAATTTGGTGATGGTGGTCTAGGTAGAAGTGCGAGTCCCTATGCCTGGACAAAAGCAACAAACACCGAACTGGTCATGAACTACGGTAACTGGTTTAATGTCCCTTATGCTATTACCTATTTTTACACTGTTTACGGGCCCCGTGAGATCCAAACAGGAAAATATGCGACACTGATTGCCCTCTTTAAAGAGAAGATGAAAAACGGTGAGGACCTCACTATCGTCAGTCCGGGAACACAAAAGCGAAACTTTACACATATCGATGACATCATTGACGGTCTTGTCCTTGTTGGTGAACAAGGTTACGGCGATGAGTTTGGCATCGGAAGCGGTGAAGCCTTCAGTATCCTTGAAGTTGCACAGATGTACGGTGGGAATATCGTGATGCTGCCCGAGCGCAAAGGTAACCGCATGAGTGCCGACGTTGTTTCGGCCAAGACCCAAGCATTGGGTTGGAGTCCAAAAAGAAAATTAGCTGACTATATCGAAGAGATCAAAGCAAACAACTGGCAATGACAAAAGCACCAACAGCCATTATCTGCCTTTCTCCTTATGCTGGAGGAATGGAAATTGACAGCATTAAAATGGCCCACAAAATTTCTCCCTATGCTGACACTTTTCTTATTGCCAAAGAAGATCACTTTATAGCCAATGAGATTGCCAAAGAGGAAACACCCTTTACTCTGGAGACTATCCAATTCAAAAGTAATCTCGGGCCCTCTCTCATCTTCGGTATACGCCGATTAATCAAAAAACACGCAATTAAAAATGTAATCTTTTTCGGGGCTTCTGAGCTCAAATCTCTTTACTTCTCTTTTTTAGGACTGGATATTAATCTTATCATCCGTCATGGTACAACCAAATCCCGTCCTAAAAAAGACTGGTTCCACCGCCTGATCTACTCCAACGTCAACTACCATGTTGCTATCTGTGAGCATCTTGCTAACAATGTTAGATACATCATTCCTTTCGGGAAAAAGACCCAACTCAAAGTCATCTATTCATCCCTTGAACTAAAAGAAGAACCGAAACAAAGAGTTTTTGAACACCCTGTCCAAATATTACATGTTGGCCGTATTGCCAAAGGAAAAGGCCAAGATGATGCGATCAAAGCCTGTATCATCTTGCATGACAACAACATCGATTTTACGCTTAATCTTGTCGGAGATGGTGAAGAAGCTTATGTCAATGAAATAAAATCGCTGGCCAACAGTCAAGTTTATCGTGACAAGGTCATTTTTCATGGTCGAAGCAATGATGTAGCTATGCACCTACATGATAATGACATTTTTTTATTTCCCAGCGCTGGGGAAGGATTGAGTAACGCTTTTATCGAAGCATTGGCGTATGGCTTAGTCTGTATCGCCTACAATAATACTTCATTTCCAGAATTAAAAAAACTAGGTTTTTATTGCCACTTAGTACCTCACATGAACATCAAATCACTAGCATCAAAGCTTCATATGATCTCTACAAATATCATAAATGAAAAAAACAAAGTTCATAAAAACATTACTCTTTCTAAAAAAGTTTTTGATCCCAGCATTGAAATCGAATTTTACGTCTCTATACT
>JBFESZ010000089.1:0-7518 GCA_041548245.1 Sulfurimonadaceae bacterium | reverse complement strand
CTTTGTAGTGTTAAGAGTAGACATAATATATGGATCCTTCGAAAAAAAATTATGTAAAATAACAGAAATCGTTTTATTATAATATATTAATAATATTTAAAGAGAGCATAAGAAGGAGATCAGTTGAAAAACTGATCTTTTGAGAGCTTAAAAGTCTAAAAAGGCAGAGTACTTCTCTACCCAATCAAGGTCAAGACTTTTGAATCTTAGGACCGGCCGCTGAATAATCGAACTCACTGCTTTCATCGTCATAACGCTTGAAGTTCTCGATGAACATTTCAGCAAGTTTATCGCGTGTTTTTTCATACTCTTGGCTGTCTTCCCAAGCCAAACGCGGATTCAGAACAGCCGTATCAACGCCGTTCAATGTTTTTGGAATCTTCAGACCAAAAGTGAATGTCGTATCGAATTCACACTCATTGATCGAACCGTCCAGAATTGCATTGATACATGCACGTGTATTTTTAATGCTCATACGCTTACCTACGCCATAAGCACCGCCAGTCCAACCTGTGTTGACAAGATAAACATTGACATTATGCTTGTCGATCTTTTCACCAAGAAGTTTGGCGTATACTGTAGGGTGCAATGGTAAGAAAGCTTCGCCGAAGCATGCAGAGAAAGTTGCAACAGGTTCTGTAATCCCACGTTCGGTTCCGGCAACTTTTGCCGTATACCCTGATAAGAAATAATACATTGCCTGCTCTTTTGAAAGCTTAGATACCGGAGGAAGGACACCGAAGGCATCCGCTGTTAAAAAGATGATATTTTTTGGATGGCCTGCCTGAAGTGCAGGGACATGGTTTTCAATATGTTCGATTGGGTAAGATACACGTGTGTTTTCTGTTTTTGAGCTGTCCTCATACTTGACATGCCCATCATTGGTAACCACGTTCTCTAAAAGAGCATTTCTGCGGATTGCCCCGAATATCTCCGGTTCAGACTTCTCATCAAGATCTATGACCTTCGCATAACAACCGCCTTCGAAATTGAAGACACCTTCATCATCCCAGCCGTGTTCATCATCACCGATCAATGCACGATTTGGATCCGTTGAAAGGGTTGTCTTTCCTGTACCAGAAAGGCCAAAGAACAGACAAGTGTCCCCATCTTTACCCACATTTGCAGAACAGTGCATCGCCATCTTGTTCTCAAGTGGCAACCAATAGTTCATCATAGAGAAGATCCCCTTCTTCATCTCTCCGCCGTACCATGTCCCACCTATAATGGCGATATTCTCTTCAATATTGAAAAGGACAAAGACTTCAGAGTTCATCCCCATCTCTTTCCACTTTTCATTGACAGCTTTACAAGCATTTAATACAGTGAATTCAGGTTTGAAGTTAGGAAGATCACTTTCTGGAGGACGGATGAACATATTCTTGACAAAATGAGATTGCCATGCAATCTCAGAGACAAAACGCACTGAACGTTTTGATGCCGCCGATGCACCACAATAGACATCAGTCACATAAATATCTTTACCTGAGAGCTGTTTTCTGGCAACTTTAAGAAGTTCTTGAAATATTTCAGCACTGATAGGTTGATTGACATCTCCCCATGCAATATATTTATTCGATTCAGATTGATCTACAAAGTATTTGTCTTTTGGGCTGCGTCCAGTAAAGATGCCAGTGTCAACTGTCGTAGCACCATTTGAAGTCATCTCACACTCACCGTTTTTCAGCTCATGCTCGATTAATTCATCATAACTCAGATTATAAAAAACCTGTCCTATATTATCTAACTGTAAATTTTCAAGACCTGCTGGCTTCATGGTGCGTGATACCTTATATATGCATTTCAAACATAGTAATACTTGAAATGTTTGCTTTTGCTTAAAACTTCTCTTGTATATCTCAAGCTTTTTAATAGGCGAAATTATAGCGACTCATCCTGAAAATCCAAAGAAAATTAAACTTAAATTTTAAAAATAATGCATTTATATCCCTAAATTAAAACCGTCTAAAATAAATAATTTAGTTCTATATTATCCCTCTTATCTCTTCCTATTTCACAAAAAGTGTAACGCTGTAAGCTTTAAATATGGCCATCATCTCATCACCTTTTTTAATGTTCAAATCATGGTAACTTCTATAGGTAATGCGTGCTGTTAGATACTGATTCTCACACAAAGCAAGTGTCAGAAGAACATCGTTTTCATCTATCGCTATTTCCTTCACATTTACGGCTAGTTTATTACGAGAACTGATCGCTTTTTCAAATGCTCTGCTGACTGAAACGGTGTCTGACTCTATTAAAACATTAACTCTTGAGCCTACTTCAATAGCATGAACTTTTACAAATGAAGCCGGAGCCTGAGCACTGATTTCACTTCCGCAAGAAAGCTCCAACAATAACACCGCTTTGTCCGACTTGATAGAGATATCTTTGACATCGGCCTCTAATCGACTGAAGGTAAACGATTGACTCTGTTTATCTCTTTGCAGATGCGAAAAAGACGCTTCAAGCCTATGAAGATGTTTTTTATGTAAGGCTTCAATCTCTTCATATATGGAGATCAACTCTTTGGCATAAGCCGTAACCAGTGTCCCTCCTCCATCTTTTCCTCCACTTATCTTTTGGACCAATGGTTTGGGAGAGAAACTGTTCATCTTATCGATCCACCCCCAAGCCGTCTTATAAGTCACACCCAACTCCTTAGCTGCTTTGGCAATCGATCCATAAATAGTGATATTCTCAAGCAGTTGTACTTTTTTAGGCGTCAGCAGTTCTTCTTTTTCATTGCGTAAGACAAGGTCCGAGACAAGTGTGAATGTAGATTTTCTCATGAGCGTAGTGTACTTAAGTCTATCAGGACTGTCAAGTTTTCTACATTGGGACTTACTTATTAAATCTTGATCATATTTTTAAGACAAAGTTTTGATTGTAGTACATATAATTGCATCTACAACTATTTTTAAAAAGAGGACGTATGCACCAACTCAAAGACTCCCTCGGTTTTCAAGTCAACATGACAGCTAACGCCATGAAAAATCGTTTCAATGCCTTCTTAAAACCTTATAACCTTACATCAGAGCAATACGTCATCATGAAATCTATTGAAGAGAATCCAAACATAAGCCCTACCCAACTTGCAGATATAACCTTCAAGGATAAAACCACTATCACCCGTATGATTGACACCTTGGTCAAAAATGACATGCTTCTACGTATTCCGAGAGAAGATGACCGGCGTGCCTACAAGATCCAATGGAGTCAAAAAGGTGAAACAATCATGAATGAGATATTGCCCATCACAGAGAGTGTTATCGATAAAATACGTTCCCAGTTTTCAAAACAAAACCTTGAGATATTTCTGAATACCTTGGAACAACTCAAACAAACACCATGCTTAAAGAGCCTCTGATGAAACAACTGTTATTACTTTTATTATCCCTTCCGCTATGTGCTTTGGTTGTCACTCAAAAGATCGAAGAAGGTACACTCACTCAACAGCAGACCTTTAACGCAACCGTAAGCTTTAATGAGAAAGCAAGACTTGCTTCTGAAAGCGATGGTATCATCACTGATATCTATTTTGACGAAGGCGACTATGTAAAGAGAGGAAGTCCTCTTCTGCAAATCGACTCTCAGATTCTTAATGCAAAGATCGAAGCGACTGAGGCTTCTATTGAAGAAGTGAAGTTTTCTCTTGAAAAAGTGAAACTTGATTTTAAACGCTATGAGACTCTGCTCAAACAAGAAAGCGTTTCAAGACAACAGTATGATGAGTTCTACTTTCAAAAAAAACAGTTGGAACAGAAGCTTCTCTCTTTGGAGTCGTCTCTGAAGGCACAACATATTGAACGCAGTAAAAAGAAGTTGCGTGCACCTTTTAACGGCTATATTTCACAGCGCAATGTTCAAATAGGAGAATGGGTAAAAGAGGGGAGTCAAGTTGCCCTTCTTGTCAATCCTGATAAGGTTGATATTCTCGTTCATCTTCCTTCTGGCTATCTTCCAAGCATTTTCAACAATAAAACGCCTATGGTTCTTATCGGCGATAAAACGTATCCTGCAAAACTCATTGGCCCTTTGCTAAGCGGGGATGAAAAGACCCGGACCTTTCCACTCAAACTTCGTCTTTTACCGACCGAGGACAGATTTTTTGAGGGGATGCAAGCACGGATATCTTTACAAAAATCTACACAGCAAAATGTCTTGTTACTCTCACGAGATGCTATTATCAAACGTTTTGGCAAAGACGTCGTTTTTATTGTCAAAGAGAATAAGGCTGCAATGATTCCCGTGCAGATTATCGGCTTTGAAGGTAACAAAGTCGCTGTATCCTCATCCGAGCTTCAAATCGGTGATGATGTAATCATAAAAGGAAATGAACGTATACGTCCTGATCAAGAGATTTCACAATGATAAGGTTTTCTCTATTACGACCTGTAGTCATAACGGTAGGTATCTTGCTGATCTTGATGTTTGGTCTGATTGCGCAGGAGCGCTTACCTAGACAACTTACGCCTAATGTAACCCAGCCCGAAATTGCTGTCAATACCACATGGCCGGGAGCAAGTCCGAAAGAGATTGAACGCGATATCATTCAAGAACAAGAGCTTGTCTTAAAAAACACACCCGGCCTTCTCAAGTATGAATCAAAGGCCAAAGACAATAAAGGCACTCTCACGCTTACCTTCAAACTAGGTACCGATATCAACAAAGCTATGCTCGATGTCTCTAATAAGCTTAGCGAAGTAGACACCTATCCCGAAAATGTGGAAAGACCTGTCATCAAGGCAACCGGTGAGACGGCCTCTCCAGTCATATGGACGATGCTTCAGACCCTCGATGGCAATCCTATCGATATCGATCATTACAAAACCTATCTAGAAAATGAGATACGTGAACATTATGAACGTATTCCCGGCGTTGCTGAGCTTTTCATGCGCTCAGGAACTGTTGATGAAATGCAAGTTGTATTAAAGAGTGAAAAAATGGCAGCATATAGCCTAAGCATAGACAAGATCATCTCTATTATACAAAGAAACAATGTGGATATCTCCGCCGGATCAATGGACATAGAGCGCCGATCCTACAGGATTAGAACGACTGCACAGTATCGCTCACCTCAAGAGATCAAGGATCTTGTGTTGATCTCTAACGGCAGTCAAGTAGTCCATCTTGGTGAGATAGCCGATGTGCACTATGGATATGAGAAAAAGTCTTCCGTATCATTGGTTGATGGTATCAAAGGACTGATCATCGGTGTAAAACCCGAAAATGATGCCAATATCGTCAAACTGACCGATGATGTCGAAGCAATGGTCAATCATCTTAATGAGAGCCAACTGAAAGATATGGGTCTGTATATCCGATGGCTTAATGATAAACGTGACTATATCCAGGGTGCAATCGATCTTGTACAGCAAAATATTTTGATGGGTGGTTTTTTGGCCATTATTGTCTTGTTGATATTTCTACGTGCCATCTCATCGACAACCGTCATTGCTCTGGCTATTCCAATCAGTATCATTGCCACCTTCATCGTGTTGGAATTTCTCGGACGTAGCCTCAACACCATATCTTTGGCAGGAATCTCCTTTTCCGTCGGAATGCTGGTCGATAGTGCTATTATCGTACTTGAGAACATCGACCGCCACAAAAAAATGGGCAAAAAATTCTTCGATGCAGCGTATGACGGGACGACTGAGGTGTGGGGTGCTTTGATCGCCTCTGCCCTGACGACCATCGCCGTTTTTCTTCCCATTATTTTTCTCGAAAACGAAGCAGGACAGCTCTTCAAAGATATTGCAATAGCTGTAACCGCAGCCGTGAGTTTTTCACTCTTCGTTTCTATCTCTGTCATCCCTATGTTATGGAACCAGTTGATGAAGTTCTCAGTACATGACAGCCATCAGGCCAAAGAGGACTCCGCCATTGTCAACTTCGGACACCGAATCAACCATAAGATAATGCATTATGTACGGTGGACACTTCAAAGTAAAACCCACCAGATTACAACCGTTGCTGTATTGGTCGCCTTCTCTATCTCCAGTACATGGTTCCTCTTCCCCAAGATGGAGTACCTTCCTCAGGGAAACAGAAACCTCGTCTTCAACATCATGATACCACCGCCGGGGCTCTCCTATGAAGAGAGTAAGCAGATTGGAGAAGAGGTATATAAAAAACTAGAAAAATACACTCATGCCGATATCGATGGCTATCCTCAAATCAAGAGGATATTCTACGTCGCTGGCGGAGACTTTATGATCTTTGGCGCACTCAGCAAAGACCCAAGCCGCGCCGGTGAGCTTATTCCTATTCTCAAGAAAGTCGCCAACTCCTTCCCTGGTATCTTTGGTATTTCCAAACAGGCCGGCGTATTTGAGCAGGGCTTGGGAAAAGGTCGAAATGTGGATATCGATATCAGCGGTCAATCAATAGAAGAGCTGGCCAAGGAAGCAGGAAAACTTTTTGGTACCCTGCATCAGAAGATACAAGGTGCTCAGATCAGACCTGAGCCCTCCATTGAGCTACTCTTTCCTGAAGTCAAAATAATCCCTGATCATGAACGATTAAAAGTACTTGGACTTGATGCCCGTTCATTAGGCATTATCGCGGATGTCCTGATGGACGGTCGAAAGATCTCCGAATTCAAAGAAGATGGAAAGAAAAAAATCAATCTTGTTCTCAAAGCAGACCAAAAAGACATCTTAACACCAGAAGACCTCTACCATGCTCTTGTTGCCACACCAACAGGTGAGCTGGTAACGTTTGACTCTCTGGCTACACTCGAAAGAAGTTCCAGTATCAGTGTTATTCGTCATTTAGGTGGGAAACGTACAATTACTTTGCAGGTTACACCCCCAAAAGACCTTACCGTACAAGAGACCATAGAGATTATTCAAAATGAGATACTGCCTCAGATAAAAAACGACAACATCGACATCAAGCTAACCGGGACCGCCGACAAACTGGTCGATACCATTGCAAGTATGAAACTGAACCTAATTTTGGCCATTGTTATCACCTACCTCTTAATGGCCGCTCTATTTGGTAATTTTTTCTATCCGCTCATCATCATGGTTACGCTTCCTCTTGCCGCAGCAGGTGGTTTTATCGGATTAAGCCTCACTAACACTTTTTTGGCGGCGCAGGCACTTGACATCCTCACAATGTTAGGCTTTATCATCCTAATCGGTATCGTTGTAAACAATGCAATCCTGATCGTTCATCAAAGCCTAAACCTGGTACGCCATCATGGAACAGAACATAAAGAGGCGGTAATAGAAGCGACACATTCTCGTCTTCGCCCTATTTTCATGAGTACACTCACCTCTGTCTTTGGAATGCTGCCATTAATCCTGGCTCCGGGCCCCGGGTCCGAATTTTACAGAGGCCTGGGCTCTGTGATTACCGGTGGATTGGCCTTTTCGACACTCTTCACCCTCTTTGTCATTCCAGCCCTATTGCTCTTTGCCATCAAGATGGAAAATATCAAAAACCAAAAAGTGTTAAAACAATGAAAAAAATATCACTCATCATCCTTTTCCTTACACCTCTTTT
>JBFESZ010000088.1:0-7521 GCA_041548245.1 Sulfurimonadaceae bacterium | reverse complement strand
TTGAGTCTGGCCGTGACCTTCCCGTTTAATATCTCATTGGGAATACCGCTATACTATTTCATTATCAATTCACTTTGGGGGTAAACGATGAAAAAGATGAAAAAAGTTGAATTCGTTATAGAAGCGATATATGTGAACAGATTAATAGATCTTTTGAAGGATCATGGCATACACGGGTATACGATCATCAAGGACATCGAAGGTGCTGGTGGACACGGTGTACGTACAGCCGATGATGTGAGTGATATGTTCAGTAATAACTATGTCTTTACTGTATGTGAAGATGAAAAATACCAGGAAATGGACAAGGCTATAAGAAATTTTCTTGACAGGTTTGGTGGCAAATGCATGTTGAGTGATGTCATGCTGCTTCTTGGTCGGGATAAAAAGTAAAAGATTCTTGAGGGGGCCTTGTTTTTTATATAGTTGAAAAATTAATTAGGTTAAAATTCTGTATTACTATACAAAGAGAAAACATGGATAAAAACTTCAACTATTCCAATCTGAAACTGGGTATTATCGGCGGGGGACAATTGGGCAAGATTATGTCTCAAAAAGCCAAAAAGATGGGCTTTCATGTCACCATTCTAGATCCTACTTTTAACTGTCCTGCTGCTCAGGTTTCAGATAAACACATCATGGGAGGATTCCATGACAAAGAGAAGTTGGAGCAGTTGGTACAAGAAACAGATGTGACGACTTTTGAATTGGAGCATGTCGATACTTCGATCTTGAAAGAGTTGTTTGACCATGGTCATAATATCCATCCCTCTCCGTATATCATCGAATTGATTCAAAACAAATACGAGCAGAAAAAGCTGCTTGATCAATAGGGCATTCCTGTACCAGCCTATAAAAATGTTGAAAATGACGAAGATTTGGCTGCCTTTGGGTTTCCCGTTATCCAAAAAGCGAAAATGGGTGGTTATGACGGTAAAGGTGTCCAGATGCTTAGGAGTGAAGCTGATCTAGACAAACATCTGCAAACAGCATCGTTTATCGAAGAGCTGGTCGATATCGATAAAGAGCTGGCTGTTATCGTCGCAAGAAATATGGAGGGTCAGACTAAATGCTACCCTGTTGTCGAGATGCTTTTTGATGACAGAACAAATATCTGTGACAGTGTGATGGCACCGGCAAGGATCTCCAAAGAGGTTGAAGCGAAGTCTATAGAAGTGTCTGTGAAATCTATAGAAGCATTGGAAGGTGTGGGAATCTTTGCTGTTGAGCTTTTCTTGACACAGGATGGAAGGGTCCTGGTCAATGAGATAGCCCCTAGACCTCATAACTCAGGCCATTATACGGTTGAAGCATGTGCTACCTCACAGTTTGAACAGATCATCAGAGCGGTCACAAACTTGCCTTTAGGCTCTACAAAGCTTATTTCTCCTGCTGTCATGATCAACTTGCTCGGGGAAGAGGGTTATGAAGGAGAACCGTTTATTGATGGTATCCATGACGCGCTCGAGATCCCGGAACTCTCTTTTCATTTTTATGGCAAAAGTTTTACAAAGCCGTTTAGAAAGATGGGGCATATCACCGTATTGGATGATGATATCGACAAGGCTTTGGAAAAAGCAATGAAAGCAAAAGACATTTTAAAGATCAAAGGAAGTAAGAAAATATGAGTAAAGCAGTGGTTGGAATTATTATGGGAAGTGACTCAGATCTGCCTGTCATGAGTGCGGCTGCACAAATGTGTGAAGAGTTTGGCATAGCGTATGAAGTAGATATCGTATCTGCACATAGAACACCAGAGAAGTTGGTAGAATATTCGAAAACAGCTGCGGACAGAGGCCTGAAGGTCATTATTGCCGGAGCGGGAGGCGCAGCGCATCTACCGGGTATGGTCGCATCTCAGACACCGCTGCCAGTCATTGGTGTACCTGTAAGAAGTTCATCTTTGGATGGCATGGATTCATTATTGTCGATCGTACAGATGCCAGGAGGTGTTCCGGTTGCAACCGTAGCGATTAATGGTGCAAAAAACGCAGGAATTTTAGCCGCTCAGATCATCGGCTCTTCTGATAGTGTCCTGAGGGAAAAGATTGCCTTGTATAAAGATGAGATGAAAGCGCAGGTCGATGCCAAATCAGAGAAGTTGAAAAAAGTCGAGTACAAACAATATTTACAGGAGATGGGGAAATAAACTCCTTGTCTTGAGTAATAAACATCTCCAACGTAAATTGTGTTCTCAAAGCAGTTTAGATCGATAATTTCATCGTCTCAAACGGATGAATTTTCAACTTGTGTTTCAATATTTTACCCATTTCGTACTTTTTATACACCTCCCCTTATTTAGGTATCTTAATCTATATAATAGCACTATAATTAAAATTTAAAAGCAATTGTTAATATTTTTAAAAACAATAAAATATACTATATTAAGCAAAAATAGATAATAAAATCCACAAACCAATTGAAGAATAAATTTTTTAAAGAGACTACAATTTTGTCAGCTTAATTTTTTGGAGCAGGGCAATGAAAAAAATATCAAAAGTGTTGATCGCCAATAGAGGTGAGATAGCTCTACGTATAATCCGTGCGTGTAAAGAACTTGAGATCAAAAGTGTTGTTGTGTTTTCTGAAGCAGATGTTGACGGTGTCTGGGTTAGAAAAGCAGATGAATGCTATCCGATCATGGGACATCCTGTTCAAGTATATCTCGACCAGGATGCAATTATATCGCTGGCAAAAAAAGCGGAGTGTGATGCCATTCATCCTGGGTACGGTTTCCTGTCCGAAAGTGCTGAATTTGCACAAAAATGTGCACAAAATGATATTATCTATATAGGTCCAAAGCCTCACCATATTGAACTTTTTGGGGATAAGATGGCGTCAAAAGTCGCTATGAGAGAGATCGGTGTTCCTGTCTTAGGCGGAACTGATGAACCTGTTACCAATAAAGTTGAAGGGGAAAAAGCTGCTTATGAGATAGGTTTTCCTGTGATTATCAAGGCTGCATACGGTGGCGGCGGTAGAGGTATGAGAATTGTCAAAAAAGCCAAAGAGTTCTCAAAACTCTATGACGAAGCGACGACAGAGTCTATGAAATATTTTGGAAGAGATGAAGTATTCATTGAAAAATATGTTGAAAACCCTAGACATATTGAGGTACAGATCATTGCAGACAGTTATGGTAATGTCGTTCACCTGGCGGAAAGAGACTGTTCTATCCAAAGACGTCACCAAAAAGTTATCGAGATCGCACCATCACCAAGACTTGATTCTACAACACGAAAAGAGCTTTTCAGAGTCTCTACAAAAGCGATGTTCCGCTTGGGATATGAGAGTGTCGGAACCATTGAGTTCCTGCTTGATGAAGACGACAATATCTATTTTATTGAGATGAACACACGTGTGCAGGTTGAACACCCGGTCACAGAAGTTATCTCAGGCGTGGATATCATCCAGCGCATGATCGAGATCGCTGCAGGTGACAAACTTCAGTTTGTGCAAGATGAGATCAAGTTCCGCGGATATGCCATTGAGTTCAGGATCAATTCTGAAGACCCGCAAAACAACTTTATGCCAACAGCAGGAACAATCAAAAACTATCTTACACCGGGCGGACCGGGAGTAAGAATAGACTCATGTATGTATGAAGGGTATGAGACACCTACAAATTATGACTCTATGCTCGGAAAACTGATCGTATGGGCACTTGACTGGGACGGGGCGGTTAAAAAAGCCAAACGGGCTTTGGATGAATATAATATTGATGGTGTCAAAACGAATATTTCCCTACATAGAGAAATAGTAAGGAACGAAGACTTCAAAGCGGGTCAATTCAATACAGGATTTTTAGATGCCAAGATGGAAGCTTTCAGTCTGGATGCAAAATCATCCTTAGAGGATGAAGAGAAAAAAATCTCCTTTATAAGCAATATGATAAAAAAGATAAAAGAGCATAATCTGACAACAAGGAGTTAAAATGAGTGCAATCCCGGTAAATAACTTTGTAAGTAATAACTGTGCCAATAGAATAAAACCCTCTTTGCTCCGCGATGTAAAGACGGAAGCCCTATTGGTCTTTGCCAGAACAGCTCTTGAGAGATATTTTGCACAGCTTGAGCAAGCGAACGGGGGGAATGTCTCTGAAACAGACGAAGAAGCGCTCTACGTCTATAATACGCTTAAAGCGTTTTTGACACAGCTTCAGGAGTGTGTGGTCAATGTAGATTACCTTATTAGCCTTGTGCAAGGGTCAAACAGATTCCCGGAGCTAAGAGTTTTGAAAAAACAAGAAGAACCACTGATGGCATATTATGACATCATGGCACAAAGGGTGAGAAGTCATTATGACGGAGAATTCGTTTATCTACCGGTATTCTTAGTGGTTTGTGTCTTGGCGGAATGGGTGCTTGGAGAAGAGAAGTCTACGCATGTCTATCCATTTTTAAACGAAATGGATTTTTTAGAGCTTATTGGAAAGTTTGAAGAGAAGAGGAGCTGTTTCTATCATGATGATACATGTAAGATCAGTGAAATACACGAACTCTCTTTTAAGATTGTGGAGACATTGAAAAACTACAAGTATAAGGCGAATAAAAGCAGAGTTTCAAAGACAAGAAAGAAAAAGTAGGCATTATCCCTATTCGAGAAGAAGCAATTCTTTGATCACGAAAATAAAAAAAGTAGATGCATGCATCTAAACGACTCTGGAAAGTTCGTCAAGCATCATCATAAGTTGTTCCGGACGTAGTTTATAGGGATCAAAAGTACCGTCTTTTGTGTATTTGTTGTCTAATACGGTATAGGCTTGATCGTTCATCAAAGAAAGATGCCAATCTTTGAAAAAGCGTTCCTGGATATCCTCTTTACTGATGAGTTCAATATGTTCGTGCCGGTTGTCGAGGATGATCTTTTTATAAAGGGCTTCGACTTCACGTTCATCTCCTTCGAGGCACTGGATAAAATAACCTTTTCCATAGATCAAAGTCCCTGATATGCCTTTTTCTTTATTATGCTTTTGTGATTTGCTCAGGATGGTCTTTATTTTGTCAAAGTCAATGTCTTTGGCTTGACTTACATAAATTATTCGTATCATTAAAGTTCCTTTTCTCTTCTGTTAACTCTACAGCGTCTTGGCTTGCATATAAATAAAAGTTATCTTTTTTGCGTATTGAGCTTAAGTACGTAAAAGTGAAGCTTTGAAATACTCCAAGGCTTCTTTGGCTGCAAGTTTGTGATCGATGATAGGGTGGGGATAAGCAATGATTTTGTGTTGATGCATGGCTTTTTCATCATGTATGATTTTGGCATCAAGAGTATTAAGCTCAGGTAGCCATTTTTTGATATAACGTGCTTGTGGATCAAACTTTTTACTTTGCAGATAGGGGTTGAAGATACGAAAGTAGGGTTGCGGGTCAACCCCTGTACCTGCACTCCACTGCCAGGATAAAATATTGGAGGCAGCATCATAATCCAATAGATACCGCGCAAAAAAACGCTCACCCCATTGCCAGGGCAAGAGCAGGTCTTTGGTAAAGAATGAAGCGCATACCATTCTTATCCTGTTATGCATTCTTCCTGTCTGCAAGAGTTCTCTGATTCCAGCATCGATGATGGGTACACCTGTCTTTGCCTGGGTAAATGCTTTGTACTTTTTTCTGTTCTGAATGCCGTGAAAAGAGTATTTGTAGTTATGAATTTCTACATGAGGAAAGTGGTAGAGCAGGTAAGCGTAAAAGTCACGAAAAACGAGTTGTCTGAAAAATGCTTCCGTCTCTTTGCCTTGTTTTTTCTCTTCGGCCAAAAACCGCAAGAGCTGACGAATGGACAAAACGCCAAAACGAAGCTCGACACTTAGGCTTGAGGTGCTTTCAAGTGAAGGGATATCTCGTTCTTTGGCATAATGATTTAGTTTTTTTCCCAAGTCAGAAAGCTTCTCTTTGGGATTGGGTATGGCAAGGGAAACGGCCTGAAATCCGATAGATGAAATATCTATCGCACAAATCTTTTTTTCTGTCTGTGTGTAATGAAGGATCCCTTCATAGTCTGTCTCATACAGCTTCTGCTGGATAGATGGATACTCACGCAGATGTTTGTTTTCAAAGAGTGTCAGTGCCTTCTTGTAGAAGGGAGTGAAGAGAAGATAGGGTGTCTGATCATCTTTGAGTATCTCGTCGGGACTAAAGATATAAGTATCATGAAGCCTGTTAAAAGGGAGGATGTGTGAGATTTCAAGATCCCTTTGTCGTGCGTAACTGTCATAGTCACCGCTTGCGGCGACTTCATCAAAGCCCATCTTGGCCAGATAAGTGAATATCTCGCTGGGGTCTCCATAAAAGAGTTTAAGATCAAGCCCTTTTTTTTTCAGCGCCTTTTTCAACCAGAGTATACGTTTAAAGATATAGCAGACACGTCTGTCATCTTTTGCTAGATTGTTTAAGATATTGGTATCAAAGATAAAGATCGGAAGGACTTCACCCTCTAGAGCAAGTAGGGGATTGTCTTCGGTACGGAGGTCACGGCGGAACCAGATTATACGTCTCATTTTCCGCTTCTTATGTCTGAACGCAGAGCGAGTTCCTTGGGATAGGGATGCAGAAATTTTTGTCCTAAAAGATAGCCGACTTCGTATTTGCGCGCAAACATATCCAGAGTGTTTAATGGACTGATCAGGGGAATAATCTTCGCAGAGTAGTCTTTGATCTGTTCATGCAGGGCTCTCTTTTCAACCTCGTTGAGATCATTTTTGATAAAGCCTGCCATGTGCTCAAGTACATTGCGTGTTTTCCCGATGCTGCTTTTTTGTGCAATGGCTGTTTTAAACAGAAGTTCATACTCATCAAGCAATTCGCCAAGCTGTTTTTTCTCATGGTTACCGACGATCTTTCCAAGCTTACGGTATAGGAGTTCATCTTTGGACTGCAGCATAAACTTGTATGACTGGTGGAAATCGACCAAGGCCTTCATGTCTGAATTGTTCAGTTTGAAGGTTTCAAAGTCGTTATAGGCAAAGAGCTGCATAATGAAGTTTTCCCTCAACCATGGATCGTTTAATCGTCCTTCTTCTTCCATGGGTAAGAGAGGAAACTTTTCTTTGCACAGCGCTGCAAAGATACCGTCTGTCTTCCCCTCAGCAAACCCGTTTGCAAGATAGGCCTTCGCACTGTTCAGCGCACAGCTAGGAGACTTGGACTTGAAGATGATACCGCAAAGTAGATGTTGGCTTATTGATTCAAGGTCAGCTTGTGAGGCTTTGTACACAGCAGCAGTGAGATCGCTTTGATCTTTATTGGATTGGACAATCAAGCCACCGTCATCCCGTACGATCCTGAGAGAGGGACGCGGGTTTCCAAAGGCAAGGTTCTCAGGACAAAAAGGGATGAAATCAGCGTATTTGCTTAGGGCATCCGTGATGAAAGGGTCATGTTTATGTCCGCCGTCAAAACGAACTTTGTTACCAAGAAGACATGAAGAGACAGCTATCTTCATCTATCTAACCTCCAAATCATATATAAGATGTCGTCGACACCTTTGTCTGCCATTGCCTAGCTATTTGTTTGGATAGTA
>JBFESZ010000087.1:0-7537 GCA_041548245.1 Sulfurimonadaceae bacterium | reverse complement strand
TGCTGACTCCTCAGAAAAGCTGAACTTGATATTGCGTTTAACCACATTCTGTAGATAATCCGGTGAGTATGGTTTGGTAATGTACTCAACCATACCAGACTCGACACCACGCATCCTGTCCGCTTTACCACTGCGTGATGTAACGGCAATCAATGGCAGGTTTTTGTATTTGTTGTATTTTTTGATTTCGCTAGCCAGAGTATATCCATCCATACGAGGCATCTCAATATCGATCAATAAGGCATCGAAGTTATGTTCGCCCGATTTCAGGATATTCAATGCTTCAACACCATCTGTGGCTTCAACCAAGGTAATTCCCAATGGTTTAAGCGAATTTGACATGATCTTTCTGTCAGTTTTTGAATCATCAATGATCATGACCTTATAATCACTTGGCTGTGTCTTGGCCCGAGATCCTCCATTTCCACCGGACCCATGTTCTCCTGTAACGGATGATTTGATTGATTTGGCCATATGCATCAGGGCAGCCACATCGACAATCAGGGTCACTCCACCGTCACCGCGGATCGTCGCACCTGCGATCCCTTCCATACCATGCAGATATTCACCCATAGACTTGATAACTATCTCTTCTTGTCCAACCAGTGTATCGACGATCAAGCCGATTTTCGATTCGGCCAACCCAAGGACAACGACATAGGCGTGTTCACTGGTATCAAAGACATGTTCGACTTCAAATATATCTGCTATATGGACTAATGAGAGCACTTCCTCTCTCAGACGCATGACAGAGCGGCCCTCTACGGTGTAAATCTCATCTTTTCCAATACGCACTGTCTCTAGGACTGAGGCTAGAGGTATGGCATAATACTCTTCTTGAACTCCGACAAGAAGGGCTTGAATAATGGCCAGCGTAAGCGGGATTTTCAGTTTCATCACCGTTCCCTTTCCCAACTCGCTCTCAATATCGATAATACCGTTAAGTTTCTCAATATTTGTCTTTACCACATCCATCCCTACACCCCGACCGGAAACATTGGTTACGGCAGCTGCTGTTGAGAAACCAGGACGGAAGATAAGGGCAAAAGCCTCTTTATCACTCATCAGGTCTGCCTCTTTTTCTGAGATCACGCCCTTCTCGACTGATTTGGCTTTTAGGAAATCCGGATCCATACCTGCACCGTCGTCAGTGATCTGGATCACAATATGATTGCCTTCATTGTATGCTTTCAGACCAATAGTACCTGTCTCCGGCTTTCCTGCTGCAAGACGCTTTTCAATACTTTCAACACCATGATCACATGAATTACGGATAATATGGACCAAAGGATCGCCTATCTCTTCAACAATCGATTTGTCAAGTTCTGTCTCTTCGCCACTGATCTCGAGTTCAATCTTCTTACCAAGTTCACGTGAAAGGTCACGGATCATACGAGGAAACTTGTTAAAGACTTTTCCAATCGGCAACATTCTTGTCTTCATAACCGCAATCTGAAGGTCCGTAGTAACAAGAGAAACGATCGATACAACTTGGTTTAGCTCCTCAAGGAACTCTTCACCCTCATATCTCTCTTCAACATCATCATTAATTTTTATCAGACGGTTTTTACCAAGAACCAGTTCACCAATAAGATTCATCAGATGATCAAGCCGTTTGACATCGACACGGATAGTCTGCTCCACTGTTGCCGCTGCCGGCGGTGGTGCTTTTTTCTCTGCCTGTGGTCTAGCCTTGGTCTCCGCGGCAGGTGCTGGTGTCGCAGGAGGAGGTGGTGGCGGAGTCACTGCGGCAGGCTCTTGAGGAGCCGGTTCTTCAGCCTTTGCTTCTTCTTGAACAGGAGTCTCAACTTCCGGCATCATCGGTACATCTTCGCCGGCAGCTTTTTTAGCCTCACGCTTGGCCTTGTCAGCAGCCTGACGCTCTTCCAATAGACGTTGAATCTCTGCTTCAACATCCTCATCACTCATATTTGAATAATCAAGCTCTTCTTCCACACTCTCTTCAATAACCGGTTCTTCGACAACTGCAACAGGTTCGTCAACGACCGGTGCAGCATCAGCTATCTCTGCATTCACAGGACTTTCACCCTCTGTTATTGCTTTCAAGCGGGCAACACAGGCCTCAACATCAACACCTTCATCTGCACTTGTGTCACGAATCGTATTCAAAAGGGTCTTCATCAAATCAATCGATTCCAAGACCACATCCATGATATCTGCATCAATGATTATCTCACCATGTCGGGCTCTATTGAGGACATCTTCCATGTGGTGCGTCAGATGTGTAAGTACGTCAAAATTTAAAAAAGAACTTGCCCCTTTGATCGTATGTGCGACTCTAAATATACGATTTAAAAGCTCCAAGTCTTCCGGTGTACTCTCCAGCTCTACCAAATCCTGGTCCAGTTGTTCGATCAGTTCAAATGATTCAATTAAGAAATCTTGTAATATCTCCTGAAACTCATCCATTATTTAGGCCCCTTGCTCAACATGAGATTTAACAATGCGTGCAACCTCATCATAAAAATTGTGTGCATCAAATTTAACCAGGTAGGCTTCTCCACCTGCATCCAAACCGCGCATTTCAGAAAAATGATCACTGATAGACGAATTAAACACGATCGGAATCCTTGCAAAACGGTTATCTTCTTTAACATTTGCCGCAAAGTGGAATCCATCCATACGTGGCATCTCGACATCAGATACAATCAGACGCAAATTTTTTTGAAGTTCTGTCCCGTACATATCGTAAAGATCATTGAGTTTTTGAAGACCTTCTTCTCCATCAACCGCTTCAACAACCTTAAATCCCATCTGCTCCAAAGCATCCTTGACAATCTTTCGGGCAGTCGAACTGTCATCAAGAAGCATGACAATCCCGCTAAACTCATCCTTGTGCAAACTCACTTCTCCGTCATCCGGAGTATACAGACCAAGTTCTTGAACCACATTCTCAAGATCAAGGATCAACAACACTGCATCATCCTCAATACGTGTTACCCCGGTGACCTTACTTCTGTCCAATGCCCCTTCGCCCGAAGCAAATGAAGCCGGCTCAATATCTTTCCAGCTGATACGACGGATACGTTTGGCATCATGCACGACAAAGCCGATCAGGATATTATTAAACTCGGCAATGATTACGCGGGTATTGTCTTCTGCACCTTCAGGTGAGGTGATTCCCATCCATTTGGCAAGGTTGACAACGGGTATGACCACACCGCGCAGATCAAAAATGCCTTCGATAAAATGGGGGACACCCGGAAGTTCTGTCAAACGTGGTTTTCTGATGATTTCACGTACTTTTGCGACATTAACCCCATAGATGCCCTCATATACGTAACCATCTTCTTGTTTGAGTATTCTAAAATCGACCAGTTCCATCTCGTTGGTTCCGACTTTTAAAATATTGTCATTCTTCACCTGGACTCCTTGAATCGGGTCTCCTGCAGACACAACTGCTTATCATTAGATTGTACAATAAAATATATTTGATTGCAAGCGAATGAAGCTAAATTAACATAATCAAAACCATGCATGGAAAATTTGGTATTTTGATGAAAGTGCCCCTCTATGACGACATCAAAACCTTCTGGTTCCAAATACTTCAAACGTCTGCGAATAATATCTTCGAATCGCTCTATGGCATAGCAAGGGTCTTTATCTTCACCTCTTCCTTTCAACCATCGGATAATACAGTGCCCGCATAACTTGTCCAACATACCTATACAGCTCAGAACAAAAGGGTTACGGATCAATTTAGTATAGAGTTGATATCCAAGAGGAGTCTTCGTATCCCCATGTGAAAGCTGGATCTTCTGTTCATTAAAAAAGGCTGTCTGGGGCTGTTGCTGTAGAGGGAATATCCTGATATGTGGAAAGATCTTTTGTAGGCCGAAGTCATGATTACCTTCAAAATAGATGATCTCAATCTCATGTGAGAGCTTGTTTAAAAGGCTTATCTCTTGAACATTATCACGATGAGTCTGTTTAATAACACCAAAAAGAAGTTCAAACATATCCCCCATCAGAATAAGCTGTTTTGTCTTTATCTCTTTGGAATCTAAAGCTTGTAAAAAAGATAAAAACTGGGGGTATTTCTTTGAACAGTGTGCATCCGAAACAAGGATTGCACCCTCTTGCAGCATAATACTATGGGACATAAGACAGCGTTGGAAGGCCTGTGACTTCCTCATATCCACACATTAGATTTGCATTCGCAATAGCCTGCGAACTTGCTCCGCGCAACAAGTTGTCAATTGCCGATGAGATAAAAAGAAGTGTCCCGACTTGCTTGACAAATATATCACAGAAGTTTGTACCCGCGACACTTTTCATATCGACCGGATGAGAGCGTACCCGAACCATCTTCTCATCCTTATAATACGCCTGCAGTACCGATTCGGCATCTATCTCTTCATCAAGTTGCAAGTATACAGAAGCCAACATACCACGTGTAGCAGGAATAAGATGGGGGACAAACTGTACCTGGAATGCCTTATCCGTCTTAAGCGAGACCTTCTCAAATATCTCAGGCCCATGCCGGTGACCTAGTGGATTATAGGCAAAAAGATTATCATTGATACTCACATAATGTGTATTTTCCGTGCACTTTTTTCCCGCACCGCTGACTCCGCTTTTTGCATCTACAATGATGTCAGAACCTGCTTTGATATAGTCCACAAAAGGCAGTATCCCCAAAATTGCCGAAGTCGGATAACATCCCGGATTGGCGACGAGCCTGGCTTTTTTAATCTCTTCCCTGTGAAGTTCCGGAAGACCGTATACAGAATTTTCCAGATTGGCTGTATCAATATGCGTACAATAATGTTCTTCATAACGCTGCAATTCCAATCTGTAGTCTGCTGAAAGATCAACCACTTTCACATCGGTTTTCATCAGCTCCTTGACATACTCCATTGCTGTTTTATGAGGAAGGGCCAGAAAGACAAGATCTGACTTTTTCGCAGCGGTGATAGCATCCGCTTTTTCTACATCACATTCATACACATCCAATAATGCAGGATGAAGCTCGCAAAGCGTTGTCCCGCCTTCACTGGTCGACACATACGAAAGATCAAAATGCGGATGAGCAAGAATAAGCTTAATAAGTTCTAATCCCGTATACCCGCTGGCACCGATAATACCTACTTTAGTGGCAGTCAAACACAATCTCCTGATACTTCACTTCCAAGACTTCAAACTCTTTTACACCACCCGGAAGTTTTGCCTTTACCTCATCACCCTCTTCCTTTCCAAGAAGCTGTTTCGCCAAAGGTGAGTTAAACGAGATTAAGCCTTCTTCAGGGTTGCTCTCGCATCCTCCTACTATAGTGTAAGTCAGTTCTTCATCCGTTTCCAGATCACACAAGACAACGGTCGAGCCAAAACTCACACGGGCATGTTCAAGTTCAGATGGATCGACGATCTGGGCAGATCCCAAAAGATCAGAAAGCTCGTTCAAACGTGCATCGATCAGACGCTGCTTTTCTTTGGCAGCATGATATTCGGCATTTTCCTTAAGATCCCCATGCTCGAGTGCAGCTTCGATCTCTTTGACGATCTCTGGACGCTCTGTGTTTTTCAAATAGTTCATTTCAGCGGATAGTTTCTCATATCCGAACTTTGTCATCGGTTCTTTCTGTTCCACGATGTTTCCTTAGATAGATAATTTATTATTTTATTACGGATATTATAACCTATTTAGCAAAATAGCTCTTGGTCAGCCTAAAAACAACAGGACTCAACAATAGCAATGCAATAAGATTGGGCAAGGCCATCAAGGCATTGAGTGTATCTGCTAATAACCAGATAAACTTCAAGTCCATCATCGATCCCAAAGGGATAACCATGACCCATAACACTCTAAAAGGGATGATGGCCTTTGGCCCCAAGATAAAATAAAGAGCCTTCTCTCCATAAAAACTCCAGGCTACAAGGGTAGTAAAGGCAAACAGAATAAGCCCGAAGGTGACAACATAGTCACCGATAAAAGGCAGCATCTTTGAAAAAGCCAAAGCTGACAGTGTTGCTCCGGACTCACCTGAGGTATATTCGCCTGAGAGGACAATGGTCAGGCCCGTAATAGAACAGATGATGATCGTATCAATAAAGGTCCCCATCATTGCGACAAGGCCCTGTCTTACGGATGAATCCGTTTTTGCCGCGGCGTGGGCTATTGGAGCCGAACCAAGACCTGCTTCATTTGAGAATATCCCTCTTGCCACACCAAACTGTATCGCGGCCCATATACTGGCTCCAGCAAATCCTCCTGTTGCCGCTGTCGACGTAAACGCTGAATTGAATATCAAAACGAAAGCCTCAGGAACAGCTTTTATGTTCAAGAGCACGATAGCAAGTCCTGAGAGAAGATAGAGCGCAGCCATAAAAGGCACAACTGCTCCGGCCATATGGGCTATACGTTTGATGCCACCGATCAATACCAAACCAACCAGTATAGCCAGGATCAGACCACTGTATAGTTCAGGAACATCAAATGACGATGCTAGAATATCTGAGACCGAGTTGGCCTGAATAGTGTTACCTATCCCGAATCCGGCTACTGAAGCAAAAAAAGCAAACACTAATCCCAACCATTTCCATCTGCTCCCCAAGCCGTTTTTGATGTAGAACATCGGGCCTCCGACATGGTTCCCCTCTTCATCCTGTTCCCTGTAATGTACAGCTAGAACTGCCTCGGCGTATTTCGTTGCCATGCCCAGCAAAGCTGCTGTCCACATCCAAAACAGAGCTCCGGGTCCGCCCATAAAAATAGCGGTTGCCACTCCAGCAATATTCCCCGTTCCTATCGTCGCAGACAAAGAGGTCATCAAAGCATTGAAAGGAGAGATTTCTCCCTCTTTGTTATCTTCTGTTCGCCCCTTGTAAATAAGTATAAAGCCCGCTTTTATCATGCGAACAGGCATAAACTTAAGACCAAGACTCAAATAAAGCCCTGTACCAAGAATAAGGGCCAACATAAGTGGTCCCCAGACAATCCCGTTAAGTGTCCCTATAAAGGTGTAAACTTCTTTCACGTCTTAGACCTCTTGATGAAGGATAATATCGGCCACATCTTGAAGACGGCTCTTACCAAGTTCTTCTCTTAGCTCTATCGAGCGCTGTAAAAACCTTACTCTGTCAATCGTCTCATAGACCTCATACATCCTCTCTACATTGACCTCTTCTTGCAAAAGTTCAGTATGCATCTCTTCTTTGTCCTGAAAATCATAAATGATATTGGCCAGTCCGACATGCTTAAGTTTAACAAACTTTCGGCCAATCCAATACTCAATAGGGTTTGCCCTAAAAACCAGAACCATCGGTGTCCCTATCAAGGAACATTCCAGAGTTGCCGTTCCACTGCATACATATGCAAAATCAGCTTCATACAGAGCCTTATGTGTCTCTTTCATCACTCTGAAAGCGGAAACATCACCATACAATTCTCGAATCTCTTCATCACTGAAATGAGGGGGAATGACTAAAATTGCCTCTTCTTTGTGTTTTTTACGAAGCTCATGATAGACAGGCATAAGTGAACGTACTTCGGACTTTCTGCTTCCGGCCAGAAAGG
>JBFESZ010000086.1:0-7623 GCA_041548245.1 Sulfurimonadaceae bacterium | reverse complement strand
GTTGACCGATCAAAAGTCTCTTGTCGATGCCATAATCCCTCTTGTCCAAGAACATTCGATGCCCTCCCGACTGTATAAGCAAAATGCGCAAGACAGTGAGATCAGACGACTTTCCACGCGGGTTAACATAGAAGAGCTTGTTATCCTTGCTAAAGCAGACAATTTTGGTCGGACAACACAAGAGGCCATACGCAAAGAGTACCCTGCCGGAGAGTGGCTTCTTAACAAAGCCACCGAACTTGATGTTCTCAACAAGAGACCCAAACAGATTCTGCTGGGGCGTCATCTTATCGCTTACGGTCTTAAGGAAGGAAAAATATTTAAAGATATTTTAGAACTGGCTTATCAAGCGCAGCTTGAAGGTAGGTTTTTTAGTGAAAAAGAGGCTTTGGTATGGCTTGAAGACTATCTCTCTTCGCTATCGTAATTTCTTCTGTCCTCTTGTTCTTTTCTAACAGATAAGGTCCACAGCCAATGCACCAGATAAAACCCCCCTATAGAAAAAAGAAGAGAATAAAAGAGTGTTCCTACATACAGAGGAATGAAAATATCCCCGATATTGCTTTTAAACCACACCAAGGTCATCTCAATATTATTTACTCCGTCTTGCATCAATAAGAAATTGCCCGTTAAATATTCGATATAGTAGATAAAAGGCATGGTAAAAGGATTTGTTATCCATACCAAAGAGACTCCGATGGGAACATTGAAACGGAAGAAAGCTGCGATCAGGATCACAGCCAGCATCTGCATTGGCATAGGTATCATTGCGATAAACATCCCTACCAATACGGCCCGTGCTACCATCTTGCGGTTTATGCTAAGAAGCTCTCTGGGAATCTTATATTTGTGCATAATCGCATCAAGCTTCGGATTTGATTTTTTTTTCTTAAAAACTTTTCGTATCATGATTAAATCTATTTATTTATTTTGTAAGTTATTATACCCTTAATCGGTGCATAGATACTCACTTGAGCGTGAAGTTTTGAAAATTAGCTTATATCCAAGGGGAGAATCGATATAAGCCAGCTTTTTTTAGGGAGAATAAATGAATGAAAAGAGCGAAAGAAATCTAGGGATGACTTCTTTTCTCTTTCTGGATGTATTATAAAACGCAAGTGTGTGAATAATGTGTTGTATATAGATAATCCATGCAAACGGTCAGGCTTTAACAAATATCATTAGTTTAAATAATTAGATTGATAATGAAGGAATATTATGTAAAAATTTGTATATTGCTCTCTAAAAGGTTACGAATGATTGAATTACATCACAACGCTCTTGTGTATTCTCATCTTTTAATCATGGTTATATCCATACTCTCATTTGAGCTGGTCCTTTACTCTATCAAAGACAATGTCGCACACGCTAAATCAATGATGATATACAAGATATATTTTTCAATTGGTCTGATAGGCTTCGCTCTAACAGCAGTGAATGAGATAATATATGAAACTGTCGATTTGAGCTTTGCCGTGCCCTTTTATACTTTGGCTACTTTTTTACTCTTTTTAGCCTTTAGCGAAAAAATCATAACATCAAAAGTATCTATTTTTATAATCTTGTTGTCTGTGATAAGCAGTATTGTATCTTTCGTCATTCCAACTGATTTTACCAGACTCCTCATTACCTCTGTTTATGTACTGGTGATCTATACTTACCTGCTTTATATAGGCATACTAAAAGCCTATCTTAATAAAAACATGGGCTTTGCGATCATCTCATCGGGATTTGCCTTAGTACTGCTATCATCACTTGTTCAGATACATTTTTTAGTGAATATGAATGATCTGAATATGACTTACAGCATTGCCAGGGGAAGTGCATCCGTTGGCTTTATTCTTGTGGGAATCGGTCTTTTATCCTCCATCTTGATCACAGAACAAAATCATCTTCGATCCCTTTCGCTCACAGACCCGCTTACCGGTATGAACAACCGTCGCGGTCTGGATTATCTTTTGGGTCTTGTCGTGCCCTCTATCATACGAAATAAAAAACCCATCAGTGCCATTGCTATGGATATTGATTTTTTTAAAAAAATAAACGATACTTACGGACACGATGGCGGCGATGAAGTCCTGAAAGCTTTTGCTCAAATGTTAAAAACATGTCCACGAGCCAGCGATTTATCATCACGTCTAGGCGGGGAAGAGTTTGTGATCATCTTACCGGACACACCTCTTGAAGGTGCTATGACAGCAGCTGAAAAGATCAGGGAAAAAGTTGAAGAACTGGAGATACATCACGGCAAAGATATAATAAAGCTGACATCCAGTTTTGGCGTCGCCTCACAAGATGAGAACATAGATACGGATTCGCTGCTAAAAAATGCGGATAAAGCTCTGTACAAAGCTAAAGAAGAAGGCAGAAACCGTGTTTGTCATATAGATATGCAATAATGCATATCCCGGTTTTTAAATTATTTCTGTATTTTTGAACTGTCGATCTCAACAACGGTATGCACATTCCCGCGTGGGTTAAAATCTGCAACAACTTTCATATACTTGGGTTTTAGTTTTGCCTCCAAGACATCATAGATCTCGTTTGCCGTGTTCTCATGAGAGATATGACGGTCCCTAAAGGCATTGATATACAGTTTGATAGCCTTTAGCTCGACGACATACTCATCCGGTGTATATTCAAGATAGATCGTTGCATAGTCCGGATATCCGCTCCTTGGGCACAGACACGAGAACTCCGGCAAGGTCATCTTTATTAGATAGTTTTTTTTGTGCTCGTTCGGCCAGATCTCCAGATCTTTATCAACATCAAACTCTGCAACAATCTTTTCACCGTATTTCATATTTATTTCCTTATCAATCTATTTTAATACTAAAGACCTTTTGAAACAGCTCTAAAAGATCTCATCTTCTAATCTATCAAGACTAATGATCTTACAAATAGCATTACCTTGAATATAATCTATCTTTATCGTTTCAAAGAATTTTTTAGCTTCTTCCGTATCGACCATCTTTATCCAGGACTTCATTCCAAGGTCATCGCTTATCTTTTTATAGGCTTCCAACAATGCTTTATAAACAGGTGAGTCTATATGTCTGCTAAAAGATTTGTCAAATCGGATTATATCAACTTCCAGACGTTTTAGATACTCAACCGAGGCATTAAGCGAACCTATATTGTCCAGAACAAATCGTACACCAAGCGCTCTGTACTCTTGAAGCAGCTCGTTATAACGTCTCATATTCGTATAGACCTCTTTTTCAGAAAGAATGATGACTAAACCTCTGTAGTCGACTTTTTCTTTTTCAACCATCTGTTTTAAACGTTCAAAAAAGCGTCTGTTTCTCAATACTGAAGGTGATATGTTAAAGGCGAATGAGACCTGGCTTCTTTTTTTATAGACTTGAAGTATTTTTTCTATAACGATCTCATCATATTCCCGCTCAAACCCCAATCGTTTTACAATAGGGATAAAATGCTTTTGATGCAGAATGTTCTCATTTTTGCCCTGAAGTTTTATACTTACCTGTACTATCTTCTCTTCGGCTTCTACAGGTTGAAACATCAATGACATCTTTCGGTTTTTCATCGCATAGCGAACATCTTCTTGCAACGCTAACAATGATAAGTCATCATCCTGATCCGATCTTCTGACATCTTCGTCTTCTTCTCTGTCTGCTTCATAAAGCTCAAACACCCGTTCTATCAAGGCCTGCGTATCAGAGCCAAGGTTCTTGTCAACTATGGCTCCTCTTATCTTGACCTCGATATCGTCAATGATAAAGTCATCAAACTTTATTAGCATCATCTCTACAAAAGGCCTCACCGTATTGTACTTGCCTTTTAAGCCAAGAAGAAAGTCGCCGCCCTTGAAATGTCCTATGGGAAATCTATCAAAACCCTTGTCCAAAAAAAACAGACTCACCTCTTTGGCTACGTTCTGTAAGATATTGTCACCTGCAGCTGTTCCGTACTGGGCATTGATATCATGAAGGTTTTCAATGCTGATCAAAACAATACTGTAGTCATCATATTTGGATATGTCTTCTTTTAATATCGATACTAGTTTTGAACGGGTGAAAGTATGTGTAATAGGATCCGTAATCTGCTCATCGAAACCTCTGTAGATCATATAGAAGATAAAATAGACTGAAACAGCCAAAATAAAAATCGCTAAAAGAAAAAAAACTGTAGGTATATGCTGAAAATAGTCACTTATGCTGGCAAATGTCAGGATTGCGGCTAAGGAAAAAAGAGGTAGTGCTGTGCGAAGTGCCAGCATAAAACGATGTGAACGTTCTTTTTCTTTAGGTAAGAGCATCTGGCTACAATGCTCTCTTTCGTGTAAAAAGGTTGTTTATATTAATTAATTTATAGTCCACAACCTCTTCCTTTTTGTTTATACGTCCAGGTGTTTTACATCTTTCGCGTGAGTTTCTATGTACAAGCGGCGCGGTTCGACTTCATCACCCATAAACAGATTAAAAGTATCCGAAGCGATCTCTGCATCATCAATTGTTACGCGCAATAGGACTCTGTTTTCAGGTGTCATCGTTGTTTCCCATAACTGTTCAGGGTTCATCTCACCCAGACCTTTGTAGCGCTGGATATAAGAACCTTTCTTTGCATACTCTTTTGCTTCTTCAAGCATCTCGAGAGGATCTTGGTCCGTATCGATCTTCCAGTCTCTGATCTTCTCATAGATATAATGCGCTTCTGTAAAGTGCGGTGAAGAGAACAGGGAGTCATCGACAATAAGCTCCTCCATACCGTCATTCGTCTGTACAAACAGATGCAGAGACTCTTCACTTGACTGTGACGAAAGGATGTTGTAATTTCGTTCATCCAGGAAGCTCTTAACAGCATCAAAAAGTTTCTCTTGCGTCAGACCTGCAATATCCGGATTTTCAATAAAATGGCGGATCAGTTCAATAAGTGCATACCGGCGTTCCAATGATTCCAAAGAACCGCGATAATGATCGACCATCTTTAAATATTCGATAAGATCGGCTATACCGATGTTCTCTATCTCTAAAGACTCTGCTCCGTTTTCAATCAAAAAGTCATTCATCTTTCTATCGTCTTTGAAGTAGATCTCTGTCTTGCCTTTTTTGTAACGGTAAAGAGGCGGTTGGGCCAGATACAAGTACCCTTCTTCAACAATATGAGGGAAATGTCTGAAAAAGAATGTCAACAAAAGTGTTTGGATATGCGAACCGTCGACATCCGCATCGGTCATAATAATGATCTTATGGTAACGAAGCTTCTCAGGATTGAATTCTTCGCCGATACCACAGCCCAAGACAGTGATCATATTGGTGATCTCATCGGATTTAAGTATCTTTTCCAAACGTGCTTTTTCAACATTAAGGATCTTACCTTTTAACGGTAAGATAGCTTGATAAACACGGTCACGACCCTGTTTTGCAGAACCGCCTGCAGAATCCCCTTCCACCAGGTACAGTTCAGAGATAGTAGCATCTTTGCTTTGACAATCTGCCAGTTTACCCGGAAGTGTTCCGACTGACATAGCATCTTTTCTACGTGTGAGTTCGCGGGCTTTTTTAGCTGCTTCTCTACCACGTGCTGCCATAAGCGCTTTTTGAACGATTGCTTTTGCTTCTAGAGGGTTTTCTTCAAAATATTTGCTTAGGAAATCGTTTGCCATCTTTTGTACAAGCGGACGGACATATGCATTCCCTAGCTTGCCTTTGGTCTGACCTTCAAATTGAGGTTCTGGTACACGTACAGAAACGATACAGATCATACCCTCTTTGACATCATCACCTGAAATCTTTACATCTTTTTCTTTTACTGCGCCATTTTGAGTATTGTAGTTTGAGACGACACGTGTCAGTGCCATTCTAAAACCTGTCTCATGGGTACCGCCATTTGGTGTGCGGATATTATTTACGAAAGAGTAGACTTTTTCATCATAAGCTTCGCAATACATAAGTGCAATATCCACCTCGATATCTTCGAGACGATCTGAAAAATAGATAGGATTGGTTATAGCGACTTTTTTGTTCATATCCTGAACATATTGTGTTATACCGCCTTCGAAATGATATGTGTTTTCTTCGTTTGTTCTCTCGTCTTTAAACTTGATTGTGATCTTTGGATTCAAGTAAGCAAGTTCTTTCAAACGACGGGCAAGATATTCGTAATCAAAGACTATTGCGTCAAAGATCGTAGGATCAGGGAAAAATTCAATAGTCGTCCCTGTCTTTCGGGTTGTTCCGGTTTCAGCTAAAGCAGCTTGAGGGATACCTTCTTTGAACTCTTGTTCAAATACCTTTCCATTACGGTTGATGGTCATCTTCAGATCAGATGAAAGTGCATTTACGACAGAGATACCAACACCGTGAAGTCCACCTGAGACTTTATAGGTATCTTTATCAAACTTACCCCCGGCATGCAGTACGGTAAGTACAACGGTAGCAGCAGAGATACCTTCACCTTCGTGCATATCTGTAGGAATACCGCGGCCGTTATCAGATACGATTGCTGTTCCAGATTTTGTAAGTGTTACACTTATTGTGTCACAAAAACCGGCCATTGCCTCATCGATAGAGTTGTCTACAACTTCGTAAATTAGGTGATGAAGACCTTTATGACCTGTATCACCGATATACATACCAGGACGTTTACGTACTGCTTCGAGTCCTTTAAGGACTTTAATATTACTTGCGCCGTAATTTTCTTCTGCCATTTCACTTCCTAAAAAAGGTTTGTCCGTCAATTGTATTTAAAACAATAGGAACGTTATTATTTCTATTCTATCCTTTTTTATCTAAATATTTCGTTTAAGAGGCTCATAAGATGAACAAATTTTTAGAGTGATACTTTTGACTACTGATTAAAGGTCATATAATGAGGTTTAAGAAGGATATATTTAAAAAAAGGAGGAATGGTATTCTTATCTAATAACTAAGCCGTTTAGGCCAGTTATATGACGATTGGCATAATAATCGTCTTGAAGTCTTCAGAAGAAACGACAAAAGGAAGGTTGGATTCATTCAAACCGATATTAAACTCGTTTGTAGTGATCTGGGATAAAAAATCCAAAATATATTTGCTGTTGATAGCAAGAAGGAATTGTTCGTTAAAAGGGGTATTGAATGTTATTTCTGTCTTTGCTTCGATATTGTCTTCACTTAGACTTTCAAATGTGATGTGGTCATTTTCAAAAGTGATCTTAAGATCATTTGAGATCGTAGTGATTTGTTTGATCGCATCTATCATCATGGATTTTGGCAAAGAGAGGTTGTATCTAGTCTCTTTTGGGATAATGCGGGTAAAGTCCGGGAACTTTCCATTGATCAATTTTGTAAAGAACGTATATTGATCTGATTTGATGATCAGATGGGTATTGTCATAATAGATCTCTATTGCATTATAAAAAAGTTTTTGTATCTCTATGATCGCTTTTTTCGGAATGATAAGCGAAAGTTCGTCATTGGTACTGTTTTCTATCTCAACCAAGGCTAAACGTCTTGTATCTGTCGATACGATTGATATCTTGTTGGTGGATATATCTATCAATGCTCCGTTAAGTTCAAACTTCGGATTGTTGTTATCGATAGCCGGTGTTATCTTTTTAAGCGAAGAGATCAGTTTTTGAGAATCAAGGTTGATCTTAGGTTTAGCATCTTCATTAGG
>JBFESZ010000085.1:0-8027 GCA_041548245.1 Sulfurimonadaceae bacterium | reverse complement strand
TTAGCTCAGCTGGATAGAGCAATGCCCTTCTAAGGCATCGGTCAGAGGTTCGAATCCTCTAGGGCGTACCACCTTGATATTGTTAATAGTGTTTTATAGATGCGGATGTGGTGAAATTGGTATACACGCTAGACTTAGGATCTAGTGCCGCAAGGTGTGGAGGTTCAAGTCCTCTCATCCGCACCATCCTTATAAAGCACTTCTAACAATATCAAATCTTTCTAAAACACGCGGATGTGGTGAAATTGGTATACACGCTAGACTTAGGATCTAGTGCCGCAAGGTGTGGAGGTTCAAGTCCTCTCATCCGCACCATCCAATAATGCTTCTCTTTACAACAGTACAATTTTCAATTTAGAATCAGAAACTTCATCAGACGAGTCCTCTATACAAAACGATATAAACCTGTTAGGTTAGTATATCCCACTCAATAAGCAGGAAAACTATACACCAACCTTATCCGATGTTTTTCGGATTTTTTTCAACGGCAGCTCGGACATCTTCATTTTCATCTTCGCGCAACTTCTCCAAGACCTCATCAGGTGTGCTTGGATTAACCGCAACAGAAGAGCGAATGTTTTCATGTTCATCTTCACTAAAACCAATTAAAATCTCTACCGGTGTATTCGGATTTCCAGCGATCCAATACGCGAAGTCACTGTCTTGACTTAACTCTACCAGTACCTCGACCGGTGTATTTAAATGTTCAGCTACAAACTGTTTCACTATCGGCGTTTCATCTTTACTTAACTTAACTAATGTCTCTGCTGATGTATTCATATGCGCGGCAACGCGGACACGAACAAATGGGTTCTCATCAGAACTCAACTGATCAAGTATCTCTGCAGATGTATTTTCATCCTGTACCAGTTCTAAAGCTTCTGCGTTCATTATCTTTTTACCTTTGTCCTCATAATCTATTGGTCGAATTGTAACTTTTACTCTCTTAAACATTGAAGCAGGAGCAGCAATAGTGAAAAATATTTAAAAAGACAAAAGTCTAACCCCTTATGTAAGCCTAAACAGGAGAGGACCTCTCTCTAGTCAAGGGTAATTAATAAGTCTTCTTTCGATAAAATGTCACTAGAATTATGTAAAGGAAAATAATGGAAGCAATAGATGCTTTATTAAAAAAGTACAACCATTTTAAATACGAACAGATCCGATCAATTGAACAACTTCCGGACGATTCAAAAATCGTCACGCTTGTCGTCCAGGATGAAGATGGAGAAGATATTGATACTGTTAAATTAGAGTTCAGTGGCATCAAAGATTCAAAAATACTGGTCAACAACGTTCTCTCGCTGCTCGATATGACAAGTGGCATCACCCTCATCAAAGAACATGGCTTATATGGTTTTGCACTTGGAAGCGGTACTGCTATGCTGCATGTACATAACGCACCATTATATATCGTGGCCTCCGAAGTCAAAATCAAAGAACAATAGATACCCTCAGTCATAAGAAACCTTCTTATGACCTGACAGACAATAGCACAGGAGAGAAGCTCCCATTTATTTATTATTATTTTATCACTCTAATTACAAAGAGTAATCAGACTAAAAATAAATTATGCTATTATCCCCAAAAATTTGTATGATCATGAACAAAGGACAGAAATGACAAAAGGAAAAGTATTATCATTGTATATGACTATGCCAGATATGATACGTGCCGGTCACCGTATGAAAGTCGAAGACATAGAGTGTGATGAAAACGGTATCATAGGTAGCAGGGACTATGAAAATGGAACCGAACACAGGATGGTTATCGTCTCAAAAAAAAGTTACGACATCATTGAGGACGCTGAACTTGTACTTGACCAGGGCGTCCTGATGGAAGACATCTATGTAGACATCGATCTTTACCACCTAAAACCGGGTTCACTTATCGAGATTGGCGATCTGATCTTTGAAGTGACAGGTTTATGTGAAGATTATCGTTATCTTTACGCTTTTGCTCCCGAGCTTCCTGAACTTATTAAAGGGCAACGTGGTCTTTTTGTAACACCGGTTGCCTATGGCGGGATGGCCGTCGGAGATGAAGTCGAAGTCATAAAAGAAGCGTAAGATGAAGAAAACAGGTATTGGAATAGACTACAGTAATATCTGCAAAGACTATAATACATCTTATCTGGATCGCGATAATACAGACCCGGCCACGACCAAATGCATGAGAGAAGTGCTCATTTGGATGCAGGGGTTTTTATCTGAACTTTTAGAGGAGTTTGGATACAACATGTATCATCTGCACTCTCCTACTGCCGTAAAAATCGAAGACATTGCTTCAAAAAGATTTCTTTTCTATTCTCTAGAGAAAGAGATAACGCTGCAAAGCTATGTCCTACAAAAAGAGTATATACAATATGAGTCGCTAGCGGCATGGGAAGCGAATACCAATGATAGTGTACTGATTCAAAACGATGAGGATGGCGAGGGAATATTTTTATATTTTGATGAAGACTCGGCTATACATCAATGGACACTCAATAAACTGCAAGACTTTTCTTTAGAAGAAGTTCCCTTCCCTACAAAATAAAAATCCAAACCTTTAACTGATTGGTCATTTGAAAGCTTTTATGCATTCAAATGACCGCTTTACCTATTAAAACTATTTGATGCCATGTACCTGTTTGTATATTCTTTTGACAAAACTAGGTTTAAGCCCCGCGATATAGATCTCGGCTATCTCTTCTTCTATATGTTCTTTTTTAATGGCAATAAGTGTTTCCCATCTTTTGACCAGTACATCTCTTATCTCAGCTGAAAAATCACCCTTATAATCTGGATATGCAACATTAAGTTTCTCTGCAACATCACAAAACTCTACTGCTTTAATAAGCTCAAGTTGCTCTACTGGATGAGTCTGTTCAACTTCCACCAAATGTGTCCAACCGGCAATCAAAACATTTTTCAACTCTTGTGCATAGTCTCGTTCTTCATCCGGAAGCTTTTGGCTCAACACTTCGGCTATGTCTTTTAGGTCATTTTCATTGATTACCTCAAGTTCAGCTTCAAAACTTTCCAGTTCTCTTTCATATTCTGCAGCATCTTCATACAGTTTTGCAAGTTCTATATTCTTTGCATCATTGGCATTATTCTTCTTTTTTGAAGAGGAGGCCTCTTTAGGATCGACTGCATAGGCAGCTTTAAGCTCCTCCATCTGTAATTCCATATAACGCTTTGTCTCTTCTCCAGCCATATTATCAATACCCTATAATAATTTTTCGTATTCTATCATTATATCCTCGTAGAATCTGTAATTAAACAACTTAACTTCTTCACTTTATAATGCCATAAAAGTCAAGCATATCATCCAAAAAACATAAAGAGAAACCGAGTAAACCAATCTCTTTCATAGAAGCGAAATAAAGCTCTTGTGCACACCCTGCCTCTTTAGTGCCATCTATCTATTCAATTGATCAAACTTTCTTAATTCTTAATAATTTTATCGGGTTTACTTTACATATTATTAGTTTAACTTATTTAGTTACCATACTTAAAGTAGGTAGTTTAGACATACATCTAAAATGGTCTTTCAATCCAATGGTATTCTAGGCGAACTAAGGTCTTGGTTAGTTTGGTTACATGATCTCTCAAGCCATACAAATGGAAGATGGATTCTGTAGGAACAGGATACGTTGATATCCCTAAAAGGAGAAACATTATGTTAGCAGAACAAAAAGCAAAATTGGAAAAAGTAGTAGAAATCATCAACAATGTCGCAGTCAACCCTGATGTTAGCGTTGACTATTTTATTCCAGGTGTCTTGGTAACCTCAGATGCAGATGGAAGCGGTGAGTCTGGAGGACCATATGTCCAGTTTACCTATGCATCTGCATCCGATGGCTTAAATCCGCATGTGCAGCATATGCCTTTAACGCACGGTTATCTTGAGAAAACGGCTGAAGATTTGGCGAACCTGATCACCTTTTCCCTGGAACGTTTTATGGAAGAGATCGATTCACGCCAATATGGTGCCCAATAAACGCTTCATCATGAAGTCATCATTGGCCATATCAGATAGAAGGAATTATCATGGAAACTGAAATCAAAGAAAAACTCGAAGAGATTGTAGCACTTCTTAATGACCCCGAAGAGACAGTATTGGAAAAAGAGGTGAAGGAAAAACTTGAGAAGATTCTTGCCCTTTTAAACAATCCAGAAAAAATAGTTATGGGGAAAAAAGAGAGCAAAGAGAAACTGGAAAAAGTCGTAGCGCTTCTGGATAATGCTATGCTGGATCCCGATATTGACATAGACTATTGCATACCGGATGTAAAAACAACGGTGGAAAACTGTGACACATCCAGTGATCCTTACGTCCTGGTAACCTATATTGTAGGTGATTACAACAAACCCACCCGTAAAATCCATTTAGGCAGTACAGCCTTATTGAGTACACCTGAGAAAATAGTCAATCAAATCACTTTTTCCATTGAAGAGTTTAAAGGGGAAATAGACTCTGTAGAGATGGGATAGTTCCCATCTCAGAAGTACTTTCAACCTTCATCAGTCTATGAATGTAAAACACTTCAATAATCTTATTACCAGTCGTCATCCTCATCATCATCGATACTGAGATTATCTATAAACTGTTCTGCCAGTTTATCAGCTTTTTCATAAAACTTATTTGCGATCTCTGGAATGAAGAGCTCATCGACTGTCGCTTTAAAAAGTTCCAACCAACGTTCAAAATGCTCTCGCGTCAATGGCCCTAAAAATGCGTGTGGAGGGAAAGGGTCACCATTATATCCCCGCTGACCTGTCATCATAAGATCCCAAAATTTATATAGCGTATTTAAATGTTCATACCATTTGCCATTATTTAAATCATCGCCTAGGGCTTTAATAAAGATAGGGGCCAAGATATCATCTTTAAGAACAGTACCGTAAAACTGGCGTACCATCGCTTCAATACTACCTCTATCCACTGTATCATAAGGCATAGTCTCTCCTCGTATTAATAATGAAAGTATAACCAAACTATAGCATTAAGATATTGACAAGGACAAAGTTTGTTTATTATGTATGTTTACACCTACTTAAACCTGATATTATTAGGTCAGTTCATCCGTTCAATTTCTCTTTTTTACACTTTTGTCCTAGAAAAGGGACCTTGTTTATGTCACTATTTTACTCATCTATTCTATCGATAATCTGTTTGCTCTATACAGCATGTAACAATACTACTCATATCCAATAATTTGATTTCATGTAAGTTTCTCTAGAAAACAACATAAAAACACTCTCAAAATTTTATCAATCTAATGAAAAGGAACTTTAACATCAGCTCTTAAAACTCCGTATATACAGCTGTTTAAGCAATCCGTATAATTTATATGCCATACTTTATATGGCATCTTGCCCTTCTCTCTTTATAGAGTAAAAGTCTTAATTTTTACACAAAATACCAATGTAATATTTAAGAATATATTCGATACTATAAGCCACAAATTCATGCTTTTCAAAGATTTGAATAGAGTAGTTGATACTTTTTGGAAAGCTTTATGCCTGATTTTGATATTTGTGATTAACATTTATCATTAGGTATAGAATTTAAAAATGTTTTATGCACTATTTGTGTATTTTTTCGAAACTTTTATATAAGGAGTCAACTATGACGAAGATAATCACAGAAGGTCCTGCAGGGTATATGCCTCAGTCAGCACCATCTATGGGAGTTGAGCTAGCACCAAAAGGCCAGGCTTTACTTTATGGAAATGTTGTCAGCGAAGAAGAGGCGATGAGAGATGCTGCTAGAGCATTACTCACAAAAGATAACCCTACAATCTTCCCTGGTCCTCAGGTTCTATGGGACTGGAAGGATGATGTTGCGGAAAAGGCTGCAGCTCTTTTAGATCTTGCATCGGAGATTCCAAACTGTAGAATCATCCCAATGCCAGACTACAGACCAAAATATCCAAAAATTGATGTTAAGGCTGAGATCAACCCAAATCACCCGAACCTAACAATCTTAGATAATAAAATCAAAGCTTGTATCTTTGTTGGTGTACACTGTCACTATGCGAACCTTTCACTTAGAATGATCCGTGCGGGTACTGATTGTTATACTGTTGCATTATGTGCTTATATGGGACATGAAGAAGCAATGGCATCAATCAGAGATCTACATGCAGAAGATATTCAAAAATTCAAAGAGATCGTCATTGAAGAAAGAAACAAACTAGGCATTGAGTGGACAACTACTCTACCACCTGAAAATCCATCTTTAGAAAAAGAGGATCATAGTTCATTATCACCACACGATTATGGCGAGTACAGAAGTCTCATCATGACCAAAAAAGGTGAGCATGTTACTGACGTTGAATAAAGGAGAAAACAGATGAGTGCACAACAAAGACCAACCCCAGAGAAAAAACTAGTAGATATTAACTACATGTTAAAAGAAGCTCCACGTGAGCAGAAATTTATCACAGGTGCTCAGGCGATGGCAGAAGCTGTTAAAAGAGCAAACGTAGATATGGCAATTGCATACCCAATTACGCCACAATCAGAAGTAATGCACCTTGTTGGTGATATTTATGCACAAGGTCATATTAAAGAGTACTACCGTGCAGAAGAAGAGCTTGGTACAATGTCAGCTATCGCTGGTGCAGCACGTGCAGGTGTACGTCTATTTACAGCAACATCAGGACCAGGTCTACTACGTGGTCTAGAAGCAATCGTATCTTGGCCAGGTCACCGTGTTCCAGCGGTTCTAGGTGTTCTTACTCGTGTTGTAAATGCACCACTATCAATCCAGCCAGACAATATCGAAATGGCATACCTAATGCACTGTGGTGCAGTTATGCTACACGCTGAAAATCAGCAAGATACATTTGACATGACATTGGCAGCATTCGCAATTGCTGAAAAAGTTGATGTATATATCCCAGTTTCTGTTGCAACAGAAGGTTTCTTCGTAACACACGCAAAAGGTTACGTAGACATGACTCCTGAAGACATGGCTCTTACACCGTTTGACCCAGTTGCTGCACCAGTTCCGGCAATGGATAATGAAACTCCACCAGCACGTATTCAACGTGATGCGCCAGTTCAAAAGTCAAACTTCATGTCTTACCTGATTCACTCAGTATGGCAACAAGAGATCTGGGATTCTAACAAACGTGCTATGAAGTACATCTATGAATACCTTGGTGGTCCAATCGAAGTTCAAAACCCTGAAGCTGACGTATTTGTTGTTGCTTCTGGTTGTGCGGCTGCACAAGCTCGTGAAGCATGGAGATATGCTCAAGACGAAGGTCTAAGTGTTGGTCTTATCAAAGTAAGAGCAATTAGACCATTCCCAATCGATGAGATCAGAGCAGCAGCTAAGAATGCTAAGTCACTTATCGTTCCTGAACACAACATTATTGGTTGGTTGGCTAAAGAAGTTAAAGCATCAATCCCTAACTCTGGAATTGTTGTTGATGGCCCACGTGTTTACGGTGGTATGACACTACCAGTAGAGCTTATCATGGTTGAAATTTACAACGCTCTTGGTATTGAGCACAATATTAAGCTATAAGAAGGAGAGACAATGAGTTTAAAATATATTACTCCAGCAGAGAGATTTAAAAGATATCTACCAAAAGATTATGTAGAACTAGTTGACTACGGTCCGTTCGGAAAAACTCAAGATGAGGCTGGCCCAGGTAACATGGGTCAATTCAAAGAGTTGATGGAAGAGCACCCAATGTGTTCTGGTTGTTGGATGGCATATTTCATTCGTTTGATCTTTGCTTCACTTCCACAACCTGAAGAGACTGTAACACTTGGTACAGCTGGTTGTGGTCGTTTGGCTATTTCTCAAGCTGCGGTTCCATTCATCTATGGTAACTACGGTGACCAAAATGCTATGGCTTCTGGTTTGACACGTGCATTCCGTTTACGTTTTCCAGACAAGCATAAAGACGTTATCACTATCGCAGGTGATGGTGGTACTATGGATATCGGTTTCTCTATGACTATGCACTCATGGATCCGTGGTGAAAAATTCACTACGATCATGCTTGACAATGAAGT
>JBFESZ010000084.1:0-8290 GCA_041548245.1 Sulfurimonadaceae bacterium | reverse complement strand
CACACTTTATGATGGTTCATACCATGATGTCGATTCAAATGAGATGGCATTTAAATTGGCTGCATCTATGGGATTCAAAGAGGGTTGTAGAAAAGCATCTCCAGCTATCCTTGAGCCGTTGATGAAAGTTGAAGTTGAAGTACCTGAAGACTACATGGGTGACGTTATCGGTGACCTTAACCGTCGTCGTGGCCAGGTTAACAACATGGGTGACCGTTCCGGTAACAAGATCGTTGATGCCTTCGTACCACTTTCTGAGATGTTCGGTTACTCAACTGACCTTCGTTCTGCTACTCAGGGTCGTGCAACATACTCTATGGAATTCGACCACTATGAAGAAGTTCCAAAGAATGTCTCTGAAGAGATCATCAAAAAACGTAACGGCTAATTCTTTCTCCCTTTCGGGCTTCGGCTCGAAAACTCTTTTTCTTTAATAACCAATATTTTTAATTAACAGAAATGATTTTTTTGAGATAAATAGAAGTCTTAAGTATACAATCTAATTATTTCGCTTCATATACACGTATGCACGGCAAAAATTTATTGTTTTTTCATAACTTCTATTAAAAAATAACAAAAAAACTTAATTTTCAACAATAATTTTCTTCTCCTACCCTATTTTTATCAACAGACATATATACTGACCTTTCAAAATAAACAGAGATGATCTGAAAATCAGCACAAGTTGATATGCAGATGTTCTCAAAATAAAGGAATGATAATGGTACGAAAGTTTGCTGTTTTTGTGATAGTGTTGTTGATGAGTGTACAGCTTTTTGCTGTTAATCTAAATACAGCCAGTGCAGATGAGTTGAGTGCTCTCAAAGGGATTGGTAAAAGTACTGCTAAGAAGATCGTTAAATACCGGACGGAACATAAGTTTAACAGTGTTGATGAGCTGATGAATGTAAAAGGTATCGGACAGAAAAAGTTTGATTCGATAAAAAAAGACCTTAGTGTCTGATGTCAGGTGAGGGTAACCTCCTCTGATAATGTCAGATATATTTAGTACTGAGTAGAGCGGTTTAATCTGTTGACTAATAGAAAATCAGTCAGTAAATTAAACGGATTTTATGATTTTTGAATTAAAGAATATGGCTAAAGGTTGAAATATGAGGTATTTATTTTTGACTGTCATTTTATGTGCTTTTGTCTATGCGCAGGCACCTAAGCTATTTTCACTTAAGATCTATCGTGATGATCTGAACGTAACGGGGTGGGTCATGAGCGAGAAGCTTGATGGCGTACGTGCATATTGGGATGGAAAACATCTTATAAGTCGAAGCGGTAGGATTTTTAATGCTCCAAGATCATTTATTCAGGGATTTCCTCCTTTTGCACTTGACGGCGAGCTATGGAGCAAACGGGGTGAGTTTGAACATATCGTCTCAATCGTCAACTCAAAGGAGAAAAAAGAGCAATGGGAAGCGCTTAGCTATAACATCTTTGAAGTACCGCATCAAAAAGGAGGGCTGCTGCAAAGGCTGAATGTACTTGAAGCGTATTTGCATCTTCATACCGCCGAAAAGCTGCACATCCTTAATCAGATAATAGTAAGGGATGAAGAAGATGTCCGGTCATTCTTTGAAAAGGTGATAGCACGCGGAGGTGAAGGGATTGTGCTACGTGACCCGAATGAAGCCTATTATACAGGACGAACTTCAAGTGCATTGAAATATAAGCCTTTTACGGATGCGGAGTGCATCGTAACTGCTGTCCTAGAAGGAAAAGGAAAGTTTAGCGGTCAGTTGGGAGCTGTAAAATGTGACTATCAAGGAAAGATCATCAAGATCGGTTCAGGCTTTACAAGCGAGCAGAGAAAAAGATCTTTTGAGATAGGTACGATAGTGAGTTTTAAATACTATGGGCTGACCCATCTTGGCAATCCAAAATACCCTGTTTTCTTACGTGTTCGTTCTGATGCTGACGTGAGTCTGATAGAACAATAAGGTCATGAATAGATCTGACAAGAGTGTGGTATTGCCAGAAGAGACCAGATATTCAAATAATTTATATAGTTTATGTTGTTTAATTATAAATCTACTATAATTTATCCAATTTACTGCAGGAGTTGCTTTATGTCCACCATTATCATCGCCGTTATCATTGTCGTCTTGGGTCTGTATGTCATTAATATCTACAATCAACTCGTTACACTTAAGAACCGCTATCTCAATGGTTTCGCACAGATCGAAGTGCAGCTCAAGCGCCGTTATGATCTGATCCCCTCATTAGTCGAGACGGCTAAAGGATACCTCAAGCATGAGAGTGAAACCCTTGAAGCGGTCATAGCTGCCCGTAACCTTGCATCCGAAAGTCTTGCACAAGCTAGTGGAAATCCTTCTGACCCGGGGGCAATCCAAGGTCTGGCACAGGCTGAACAAGGTCTGGTAGGAGCCTTAGGCAAACTCAATTTTGTTATGGAGGACTATCCCGATCTTAAAGCCAATGAGAATATGATCAAACTGCATGAAGAGATCGCTACGACCGAAAACAAAGTGGCTTTCTCAAGACAGTTTTACAATGATTCGGTGATGTCCTATAACACCTACCGTCAATCTTTTCCGCAGACACTTTTTAGCACGGCCTTTGGCCATCCTGATGATGCAGCTCTGCTTGAGTTTGATGATTCGGCTGAAATCCAAGATGCCCCGAAATTTACATTTTAGAAGATAGATGAATTTTTTTGAGGCTCAAGCCAAGGCGAGGCAGAACACATTTGTATTAAATATGCTTTTTCTGTTTGGCATCGCCTGTATTGTGTTGGTAACCAATATCTTCTTATTGATCGTGCTGGCCTATTTTAATACAGGTGAACTTATTCTCTCGGTAGCGGGATTAGTCCGTATTTTTGAATGGGACAACTTCTATAAGGTATCTGGAGTCGTTCTCGCGATTGTGACGATTGGAAGCTATTATAAACTGAATCAGCTCTCTTCGGGTGGACATGTTGTCGCTGAAGCGCTCGGCGGCAGACTCTTGCCACTGAACACATCTAATGAGCAGGAACGGGTATTACTTAATGTGGTTGATGAGATGGCGATTGCTTCAGGTATTCCATCACCTCCGATATATATCCTTGACGAAAGCAGCATTAACGCCTTCGCTGCAGGGTTAACCTATGATGATGCGGTCATAGGGATCACTAAAGGCTCGATTGAACTGCTTGACCGGGAGGAGCTGCAGGGTGTGATCGCTCATGAGTTCAGTCATATCTTCAATGGGGATATGCGGTTAAATCTTCATATTACCGGATTGCTTCATGGTATTTTACTCATCGGGCTTATCGGACGCGGGATCCTTAATGCTTTGGATAATGTAAAGATCCGACAGAATAAAGGAAGCGATAATAAAAAAGGAGGCGATGCGGTTGGTGCCATCATCCTCATAGGCATTGGTTTTTCTGTGATCGGCGCAGTAGGTACGACGGTGGGTGAATGGATCAAAGCTTTGATCAGCAAACAGCGGGAGTACCTGGCAGATGCCTCTGCCGTGCAGTACACCCGTTATCCCAACGGTATTGCCAATGCCCTTAAAAAAATTGGCGGGCATACTAACGGTTCCGTTATCAAAGCAGCATCAGCGAGTACCTACAGTCATCTCTATTTCTGTGACGGGATCAAAGACTTCTGGGACAACCTGTTCTCTACACACCCGCCACTGGAAAAGCGTATTCTTCGAATTGAGCCCCGGTGGAACGGTCAGTTTATCACTCCTGTTAAAACAGTAAAAAGACGGTCCAAACATTATGATGGAAAAGAACAAAAGAAGAAGATGACTGAAACAGTGGCAACAGCTGTCGCAATAGAAAGTATAAATCATATCGGTCAGCCTTCTGATATCCAGATCAAAGAAGCTGCTTCTGTGCTGAGTACCTTGCCCAATACACTCCACGAGATGACACTAAACCCCTTCAGTGCACAGTCCATTATCTTTGCCCTGTTATGCAGCCATGCAACTGAGATACGTGAAAAACAGCTAATATTACTTGAGAAAAGTTCGGTTAGACTGATAGAACAGACTAAACAGGCTTTTGGGTTGCTTCAGCCTCTCTCTCGAAGCGACCGTTTAAGGCTGATGCAGCTGAGTGTCCCTTCACTCAAGATGATGTCGCTGCAACAGTACAGGCAATTCAGAGCCTATGTCATGGGCTTTATCGACAGTGATGAGGAGATTTCATTTTTTGAATGGAACCTCAAACATCTTGTACTTCATCCGCTTGATATCTCATTTGGACTGAGCAGGCCCAAAAAGGAGATCTATAACCATATTGGGGCGATCCAAGAAGAAGTACAGATACTTATATCTCTAGTTGCACGCACTCAGACACTTGATGATGAAAAAGCCAAAGTTGCATTTGATGCAGCAAAAAAAGCGGTAGATGCTACAGCACTAAACTTTATTCTCTTTGATAGAGTCGATTATAATGCCTTAGAGCAGGCAATCACTGTGATTGAACAAGCCAAGCCGCCAATCAGAAAAAAAGTACTTCAAATGGTGATCATATGTCTCAGTGAAGATGATAATATCTCGCATTTTGATATGGAGATATTGCATGCTGTTGCTGCAACATTGGGGCTACCTTTGACATTGAGCAATTATTGACATTTTTAGAGTCAGGTTGATATTAGGAAAAGATTTTATTTTAAGTTGTATTGGTGGTTAGTATAAAGAGTTGTTGATTGGTTGCGGAAATAGGATTTGAACCTATGACCTTCGGGTTATGAGCCCGACGAGCTACCGAACTGCTCTATTCCGCGACATTGAGGTGGATGGGGTGGAGGGATTCGAACCCCCGAATATCGGTACCAAAAACCGAGGCCTTACCGCTTGGCGACACCCCAACAAAAGACTTAAACATATGCTTAAGAGGGCGAAATTATAGGGTAAATATCTTTTTTTGTCAAGAGGATTTGGCCTCTATTTTGAAAAACAGTGTTTTATTTGCTAAAAATTTTTTATAGGTATACAATAACGCTATGACTGATGAAGGTAAACATAAATGGAATCAAACCGGTATTTTTTTGATGTGACGCTCTGTAAGAAGCTAAAACTTCGCTATAAGCTTGCTATATGGACGGCAGGAGTACTGCTGTCTTTTGTCCTACTGCTTCAATCAAACACTTTTTTGTCCAAGCATGAACCGCTAAACGCGAAGATACTGGTCTTGGAGGGGTGGCTTCCCGACTATGCCTTGAAAGAGGGAATAAAGAAGTTTCAAGAGGGAGGGTATGAAAAGATTTATACTACAGGAGGTCTGCTAGGAACAGGGTCCTACCTGAAAGAGTACAGGGATTATGCCCACCTGGCCAAAGCGACTTTGGTGGCAATGGGGATGGATGAACATGATGTCATCGCGGTTGCCGCACCTGATGTGAAGCGTGAACGTACCTATCATTCGGCATTGGCAATGAAGAAATGGATTGACGTCAATAAGGTGGAGACGAAGAGATTGGATCTGGCAAGTCTGGGACCGCACAGCAGACGCAGTTCGATGCTTTTTCAAAAGGCCTTTGGCGAGGAGTTTGAGATAGGCTCTATCGCACTTGTTCCCGAGGATTATGATCCTGAGAAATGGTACAGGTCTAGTGAAGGTGTCCGCACGACAATAAATGAACTTATCGCCTACATCTATGTACTGCTCTTGAAATAAGCTCTACTCTTCTGATAAAGCTAGGTTGTCAGAGGTACTAGCATCCTGATAGATACGCTTGCCGCGGATGTCTCCAAACATGATGACATCCTTGAGCACGACATCTTTGGCAAACCCGTCACTGTCAAAGTTCACATGCAGTTCACCCCGTTCACTTTGGAAGATATCCTGATGAAGAATGATGGTGATGAGGTTTCCGCTGGTATCTGCCATGATCATCTGCAGTTCGTTGCGGAGTTCTTCGTCTGGGACTTCGATGTCAATCTCGCAGTTCGGGCTTTTTGAGCCGATAGCAGCAAGCTTTTTTGACTCACCGTATTTGAGTGTAGGAAGGATCTTCTGCGTATTGAAAAAGAGCGAGAGAAGGTCATTGTCGGTAAAAAACCGGAAGACCTCACTGTCCAGACTGAAGGCTTCTGTCTCGACCTTTGTATTTTTCATGGTATGAACATCAAAACGGGTCGATTGCACATTACGAGTCTGGGTATGATCAGCATAGACCTTTTTTACAGAATAGTCAAAAAGATAGACACTGTCACGCACCAACCTGTCATTTTTTCGGTGTTTTACAAAGGTATCCGGACGTAAGATACCGTCAATTATCCTGCCTTGTGAGATATAACTCTCTTCACGGTTTTGAGAAAGAATAGCACTCATCCCTGTCGTCCATGCATGCACATAGATAAGATAACTTTCTTCATCATGAATATAGCTGATCTCAGCCTTTCCTATCTCTCCGATAATGCCAAAACTGACATCATAACCCGCCTTTATGGATTGTGCGGACATAGAAGTGACAAATAGTAAAAGGATTAATATGTATTTTTTCATACCTACATTATACTCCTTGTTGTGTAAAACTAATGTTTATTGGTTAAAATACCATTCTTGTTTTACAACGTCGGCGTAGCTCAGCTGTATAGAGCATCTGATTCCTAATCGGAAGGCCGTGGGTTAGAATCCCACCGCTGACACCACCTTTATTCCTCTACAGCATCCTAAAATATGATGCTTTTACTTTAAGAAAACTTTATGATTAGCCCTTGAGACGACATAAGTTATATAATTTACTTAAACCTTTTTATAATCCAGTTGAAGTGACCATCTTGTGCGTCATAAGATCAATAATGGTTTCAAGTGCTTTTATGGTTTTGTTTAATATCATCTGTCTCATATTAAAAATAACATTTCAAAACAATATTTTTTAACTATCAACTATTAACGTATGGAGAATACATGAATTATTGGCATATGCAGCTTGAACCAGGGGATGGAAAACTTGGGGCAGATAAAGTAAGAGAAATAATCAAAAACAATATCATTGGTATGGGTACATGGGACGAAAAATCGAACCAACAAAATGACTTTCAAAAGAGAATGCAGATAGGTGATATTGTTTTAATTAAAAGCGGACAAGAAGTTATTGCTTTAACAAAAATTGTAGGTGATTATTTTGTAAAAGATGATAATGATTTTTGGTTCAATAGAAGAAGGGCTGTTGATGTATTAGAGATAGTAGATGGTACAAAACAGGACTTTCCACAACCAATGGGAACCTTAAATATTGCTTCTGGAAGAAATACAGATACGTATAAATATATTGAGTCTTGGTATCGTAGCGTTGAGAAGAAAAGAAGTAAAATGACTTTAGAGAATCTTCAGTTGTTACAAAAAAAGTTCCAAGATATGAAAGAGCATGAAAGTGTGTTATTTAGCACAATAAACTCTATTGATAAAAAGAAGATCCAACAACTTCTATATATTTATGAAGCCTTCAATGATATTGAAAACAAACCTGTTGTACTACTAAGAAAACGTATAATCAAACATTTAGTACAACATGATATTAATAGTGATGTCGTGAACACCTTAAAGAAAGAAATCGAAGTCAATTCTGAGAGGGATGTTTTTAGAAGCTGGAAAGACCCTTTTAGGATCTTATATTCAATTTACTTTGCTTATTACAAGGAAGAAGTTGAAAATTACCTTGAAAGGTTCGCCAAAATCATACAAAAAAGATTGAAGATTGAAGGTTTTACAAAACACAATAAACCTGTACATTTTGACGGAGCACAGAATCAAGGCAATGACATGGTGTGGTTTGCAATTTTCAACAGCACATACAAGTCTCAACAGCATGCTTATCAGCTATTCTTTTTTATACAAAATAGTAAGTTTGGATATGGTTTGCTCCATCGGGATCATGAAGATCAAAATCTAATAATTGAAATGGACAAGTTCTCCTTTAAAGACATGATTACGGCATTTAAACAACACATTGAAATAATTGAAAAAGACAATTCTAAGGAAAAAGCAATGATTACAGAAAAGATAGATTTACTAAAATATCGAAAACAGATGATATTACAAGGACCTCCAGGAACAGGGAAAACGAGACTTGCTAAGCAAATTGCACGATTCATGATCAAAGGCGACAGTGAACCAAGAGTTGATGATATTAAAGACCAAGTGAAACTCCTACAATTTCATCCATCATACAGCTATGAAGATTTTGTAAGGGGCATTGTTGCTAAATCAAATGGGAATACGATCGAATATAAAACAGAAAACAAGATCTTAGCGAACATGGCTAAAAAAGCGCTTGAGGATGGAGAGAATCCATATATATTAATCGTT
>JBFESZ010000083.1:0-8526 GCA_041548245.1 Sulfurimonadaceae bacterium | reverse complement strand
GTAGAAGAGGTGTATAGAAAGTTAAACTTTGAGTGAAGAATTTATTTTCATCTCTAAGAAAGTTATTAAACTAAAAGTTATAGAATGAGTAAAGATAACGAATTTGAAAGGGTATGGCATGAATACAGTTAATAAATATGCAAACATTCAAGAACAATTGCCGAACCTGCAACCAGTTTTGCGTGATGCGATTCAAACCGATTTTTTGGAAATTCAAAGCATTGATAGAAGATGTGATAAATATTTAAGTGCTTGTGAAAAGATCCCTGATTTAAGCAATGCTTTTTATGTCGTTTATTCAAGATATGTCAAAAAGTCAGACCACAGGTATGAGCGCTTTATCTTTTTAGATGAAACAGGTAAAGAGGTCTGCAATGTCAGTGGGCAGGAGATGGAACTGTATGGTCTGTTGAGTTCATGCATGAGCTTAGAACTTAGTAAAGAGTATGAAGCTGCTTTAGCCCACCCTTCTTCTTAGGGACCTTTCTGAAAGCTCCCTCTCCAATACTTATTTTTTCCTTGCTAGCTTTCTAAAGAAAGATTTTGGAATATATTTTGCTGATAATTGCTAACTATCCATAAGGAGTTATCATGCAAAAGACAGTTGTTGAACAGTTGAGTGGCTATCCACAAAAATTAGTAGATTTACAGTGGCTTGAAGATGAACTTCATGATGTGAATCAAGATGAGGTGACCCTACACTGGAACCGCCAACGCAAATGTGTCGAACATAAGTTCTCCGATGACTGGGAAGTTGAATACTGTGTCTTGGAACATTGGGCTGAGCATGTAGGTGCAAAGTTCAATATGACGAATGATGTCAACAGAGATGGGTATTATTCAGCTTTTATCTATCGTTAATAAAAAACTCTATTTAATCAAAACCCGCCTTATTTTTTAAGGTGGGAATCCCACAAAATCAAATTTTCCAGCACTTTAAATAAGCTTATATTGATAAGCTTTAAAAAGCTTGTTTCGGACGGTAAATTTCAAAGGCTTTATAGGAAGCAGTCATATTTTTATTCAATATGTTTTGCATGAACACTTCAGTATGGTTGCGATAGTACTCAAGAGTTGAGTTCATGATATATATTCTGCATGATAGGGGTTTGAAGATGATGTTCTTTTGCTTTTTTGACGATATATCCACAAAGTGTTTCCACTTCGCTTAACCCATTTTTTTGTAGATCAAGCCAGAGAGAAGTCGGTGCATCAGCCGGGAGTTTCGAAGCAGTATGAATTGCTTTGTCAATCTCATTGAGCTCTATATTGATCTCTTCTGCCTGTGCCACCGAGAAGATTTCATGCAAAAGTGAAACCAGCTCTTCCCGGTACTCTTTATAGATAGAACCCATACCGACACGATGATAAGAGGTCAGGCTTCCCATGGCAGAGATAAAGAGGAACTTTTTCCATAACTCTTTCTTAATGTCATCCGAGAATTTACATCGAAGGCTTGCTGCATTGACAAGAGGTTCTAAACGTTCTTTTACATCATTGCTTAATATCAGCGCAAAAGTGTCGGTAGACTTTTTAATGAGGCCTTCAGATACTTTATGCGAAACAATATAGACACAGGCATCTGTCACCTTGGCATCGGTAATGGCTTCTAGCTCTTCCTTGCTGTTGACTCCGTTGGCTACAGGGATGATAAGTGTTTTTCCTGAGATTGAGTTGCCCAGTTGGGCAATGGCTGCTTTGGAATGATACGTCTTGGTGCATAAGAAGACAATATCGAGATGACCCGAAACTTTTTCTTCTGCCAATGTTGGAAAATAAGTCTTCTCATCATCGACATCGATAAGACGCAGGCCATTTTTTTGAATGGCTTTAAGATGCGCTCCTCTGGCAACGAAGATGATCTCGTGTTCATTTTTTAAAGCACAAAGCTTGGCTCCTATGTAGGCACCGACACCACCTAGTCCGACAATGGCTATTCTCATTACTTTCTCCTGTAGCTAGTTTTGCGATTATATTGAAATCTAGCTATGAAAGTTATATAATGTACGAATAGGGGTGTATTATGAAAGAAGTGTTACTCAGTCTTGCCAGGGCTTCGATTAAGAGCCGTTTTATGGGCGGTCATGTTGATACCTCTTCCGTCATTGAGGAGTATCCTGAATTACAGGAAGAAGGGGCTTCTTTTGTGACATTGACACAAGATGGTCAGCTCCGCGGTTGTATCGGCTCGATCATAGCACATAGGAGCCTGCTTGAGGATATCATTGAGAATGCTCAGTCGGCTGCATTCAGAGACCCTCGTTTTATGCCCTTGAAAGAAGAAGAACTGGAACGAACTGCAATCGAGGTTTCATTATTGAGTGAGCCTGAACTTTTAGAATATAGTGACAGGGATGATCTGAAGTCAAAAATACGCATTGGTGTGGATGGTGTGATACTTAGACACGGGTATAATCAGGCGACTTTTTTACCTCAGGTCTGGGATGAACTGCCAGATTTTGATCTGTTTTTTGAACATTTGTGCCACAAGGCAGGTCTACTTCACAGTTGTTTGGAATCTCATCCACAGATTCACATTTACCAAGTCGAAAAGATCAAAGAGAAGTGAAACGGACCTTAAAAAAGAAGTTCTGAACATAGGTTAGAAAGGAACTCTAAGAGTATGGATTTTTATAAACCTTATAAAGAGACAAAAATGGTCTGCACGCTTTGTCAGCACTATTGTAAGATCAAAGAGGGAAATACTGGAATATGCGGAGTCAATAAAAACGTAGGTGAGAAGATTGAGTGTCTGGTCTATGGTTATCCCTCAGCTATCAATGTCGACCCGATAGAGAAAAAACCGCTGTATCATTTTCTTCCCGGTTCCAAAGCTTTTTCACTAGGTACAGTAGGATGTAATTTTCATTGCTCATTCTGTCAAAACTGGACCATATCACAGACTTCCAATATCGATAAATCACGCTATTATCCACCTGAGATGATTGCTGAACTTGCCCTTGTACATGAGTGTAAGTCCATTGCCTATACCTACAATGAACCGACGATATTTTATCCGTATGCCAGAGATATAGCACTTGAAGGCAAAAAACGAGGACTTAAAAACGTCTACGTCAGCAACGGATATGAATCGGCAGAGGTGATTGATGATATGAAAGGTATTATCGATGCAGCGAACATCGACTTGAAGTCATTTGATCCGAAGTATTATAAAAAAGCTTTGGGTGGTAATCTTGAGAAGGTCTTGGATAATCTGAGGCATTTTGTAAAAAACGGGATATGGATAGAGATCACTACGCTGATTGTTCCGACACAAAACGATTCACTTGAAGAGCTGGATAGTATTGCTTCCTTTATCGCCAATGAACTGGGCGTTGATGTTCCTTGGCATGTCACGGCCTTTCATCCTGATTATAAAGAACTTGAACTTCCATCAACGTCGATCGAGATTCTGAAAAAGGCTTATGATATCGGTAAAGGACATGGGCTCCGGTATGTCTATATCGGTAATGTCGCCTACAATACCCCTACACGCTGTCCTTCGTGTGAGGAAGTCTTAATCGAAAGAGATTATTTCAGACATACAACAAACCACCTTAGGGGTGCGCACTGTCCGCATTGCGGAACAACAATAGCAGGAGTCTTTGATGAGTAGTCGTAATATGAGTGTGGCAGGGGCATTTTATCCTTTTGAGTGCAGTGAGATAAAGCGTTATATCGATACCTTCAATGAGGCGATAAAAGCACCTGTACATAAGGTCGCAGCCAAAGCGGTTATCTCTCCACATGCCGGTTATATCTACAGCGGTTTTACTGCCAATGCCGCTTATCGTCTTATAGACACACAAAGAATCAAAAGAGTGATTATCATCGGTCCGAGCCATCGCGTTTATATTCCTGGAGCCAGCGTAGCGTTGTATGATAGCTATCGTTCGCCTTGCGGTGAACTTATGATGGATAGGCAATACGCTGAGGATTTAATGAATAGACATGAGGGCTTGAACTTTGATCCTTCTGCCCATGCGGAACATTCAACGGAGGTACAGGTTCCTTTTATTGAGCACTATTTTGGCGAGGTAAGCCTGGTGGAGATCGTCTATGGAGATATCGATCATACTTCGTTAGCGTTGGTCATCGAGCATGTTTTGTCTGATGAAGAAAACTTTGTGGTTATCAGTACCGATCTTAGCCATTTTTACACCCTTGAAGATGCCAACAAGCTTGACAGTATCTGTCTTAGAGCTGTTGAACAGATGGATCTTCCCAAACTAAACTCCGGATGTGAAGCCTGTGGAATGATTGGTGTGAAGGCAATGCTTTATTCAGCAAAAAGACGGGGACTGCAAAGTCAACTTGTCGATTACCGTACCTCTTATGATGCCAGTTCGGATGCGACCCGTGTAGTAGGTTATATGTCAGCTCTTATCTTTTAATGGGGTTTATAGCGGTAAGGTCCGTATCGTAGTATATGTTGCACCTTGGGGTGTCAGCGTACTCTGTATCAGTTCTATTCTCGGATGCAAGATTCCGAGACTTTTCTCCTTGTATTCTTCTATTTTATTCTCCAGGTGTGTCTTGTCGGAAATTTTCTTTATGCGCATCAGTGTGACATGAGGAATAAAGGTTTGTTCGCTCTGATAGGCAAAAGCTTCTTGAATTCTTATGTAATTGTTTATAAGTAAACTGTTTTCGACCTGTGCATATAAGATCTGCTCCTGATTAAGCAGCGCCAGACCTCTTAGCTCACATGACGGTGCTTGCAGCTCAAGTGATGTGAGTTTTTCTATTAAGTACTCCTCTTCATACATATTCCCAAAGAACTGTAGGGTAAGATGGAGGTTTTGTGCTTGTACCCATCTGCCTTCAAGTACTTTATTAAAATCATCTTGGAGCTTGTCATAATCAAACAGTGTCACCGGCATAGCAAGAAAAATACGGTTCATAGGTGTTAGTATAACTGCTTTATCATAAGAGTCGAAACTCTAATTTTTTTAGAGAAGCCAAGAATCAATGCTTATAAAAGTCCTAATTCCAATCTTGCTTCATAGCTCATCTTCTCAGGACTCCATGGCGGATCAAAGACGACATCAACTTTCATCTCATCGATTTCATCGATTATGTAGGCAATATTATACACCTGTTCTATCAGGCTCTCTGCAATAGGACAGCCTGCAGAAGTTAGTGTCATCTCTATATGACACTGCAGTTTTGAATTAACCGAGGAAAACTCGATCTTGTAGATAAGCCCCAAACGGTAGATGTTGACTGGTATCTCCGGGTCATAGATGTTTTCAAGAAGTGCAATGACCTTCTCTCTTAACTCCTGTTCATTTTCCATCATTAACCTCTAGTGCATAGCTGTAGATTCTTTTGAGCATGGATGCAATACCGTTTTGACGTCCGGATGAGATGATCTCAGAAAGGCCTAAACATTTTAGCTCTTCTATGTCACTCTGGAGTATCTCTTGTGCCGTATGTCCGGAGTAGATAAGGATCAATATCCGTACCAAACCTTTTACGATGAATGCATCCGAGTCTGCCTCAAAGTAGATCAATCCATCTTGCGTATAGGCATGTAACCAGACTTTGGACTGACACCCTTGTACCCGATACTGTTCTGTTTTTAAACTTTCATCCAAAGGGTTAAGCTGCTTGCCAAGTTCAATGATATATTCATACTTATCCATGACATCATCGAAGAGCAGCAGTTCATCGCCTATACTTTTGATGTTATCAGGAATACTCATCTGAGCACCTTGATCGCTTTTTTGAGTGCTTCTAGACACAGGTCTATATCTTGTTGATCATTATAGAGTGCGAAGCTCAAACGCACCGTACCCTCAATACCAAGTCTCTTCATAATCGGAAGAGCACAATGATGCCCGGTTCTAAGCATGATGTTCTGTTTACTAAGTAATATACCGATATCGTCATGATGAATATCTTTTATGTTAAAGCTGATATTGCCGGCGGTATTCGCAGCATCGGTATAAAGTATTACTCCATCGATTCTTTGAAGGGACTCTTTGGCATAGCGGATAAGAGAATAATCCTGCTCTTGGATACTTTTTACTTTATGTAGGTATTCAAGGGCGGCTTTGAAACCGATAACTTCAGCAATGGCTTGTGTGCCCGCTTCAAATCTCAAAGGAGGGTCTAAGAAGGTCGAAGTTTCAAAACTGACGTCGTTTATCATGCTTCCTCCCCCTTGATAGGGCTTCATCGCCTCAAGTAATTCGTACTTTCCATAGAGTGCACCTACACCTGTCGGTCCATAAGCCTTATGTGCCGAGACAGCATAAAAATCGGCATCCAACGCTTTGACATCAATCCCAAGATGAGCCAGCGCCTGTGCACCGTCAACCAAAACGGTACAATCATATCTGTGAGCTATTTCTATCAAGGTTTTAACAGGATTTATGATGCCAAAAGTATTAGATATATGGGTGATAGCGACAAAGCTTTTTGGTTTTTTTCTCAATAACTCCTCATAGGCCTCAAGGTCGATATTGAGGTCTTGTGTCATTGGGATTATCTCCAGTCCATGATTAAGTGTAAATCCGTTCAGCTGCCATGGCAGGATATTGGAATGGTGCTCAAGATGGGTGATGATAACATCGGAAAACCTGTTTTTTACATAGCTGGATGCCACAAGGTTAATCGCTTCTGTCGTTCCCCGGGTAAATACGAGTTCGTCAGGTGTCGCACCGATGAAGGCTGCAATGCTTTTTCGGGCATCTTCATACTCCATGGTCGCCTTATTACCCAGCTCATGTGAACCTCTGTGGGTGTTTGAACAATAGTGCGTATAATATTCATTCATTTGATCAAGCATGTATTGCGGTTTTTGAGTCGTTGCAGCATTGTCAAGATAGACAAGCTTATTATCTTGAAAAAAGGGAAAATCGGATTTATAGGGGTTATTACTCATCGTCTTCTCCAAGTGTTTTTAATACCCGCTCTTTAAAATGGATTTCATCTATCCCTTCTATAGGTTCATTTACAAAAGCTGTAATCAAGATTTTCTTGGCTATTTCCTCTGATATTCCTCTGGAAACAAGATATCCGATGGCTTCAATATCCAATTGGCCTATAGTTGATCCATGCGAAGCTTTCAGGTCATCACTATAAATCTCAAGATGAGGTTTGCTGTGGATCTGTGCGGTATCATCAAGCAAAAGAGCACGGCTGGCCTGTCTTGCTTCACACAATTTTGTTTTGGCATGAATAATGGTGTTGGCATCAAAGACACAGGTGCTCATCTCTTTTGCTACTTGTTTGGAAAGTACCCGGCTTTTTGTACCGTCTGCTAAATGTTCAATATCGCAGGAAAAAATGTGTTTTTCATTCCTACGTGAGATCAGAAGGGAAGAGATGTCTGCTTCACTTTTAAAATGTAAGTCGGTATGCACAAAGTTATGCAGGTATTCGCCTCCTCGCATCAGTAAGAAAGATTTCAAACAACTCTCTTCTTCGAGGTGATGGTTATTTTGCGTGATCAAGACGGCGTCTGATTCCAGATCCTGGGTCTGAATGAGGTGAAGTGTTGAAAAAGGATGAAGCTTAATATGGCTTGCATGAGAAATAAAACTTTTTTCTCCGCCCTCATAGCACATGTAGATGTTCGCACTTACATGATCTTTCAAGATGATACTGATATGTGAGTTGATGAAACTGCTTTTTGAATTTTCAAAATAGAGGCCGAACTCAACATCCTCATAACATATCAATTCAAGAGGTGAGGGGGCCTTGTTGGACGCGAGGCATGCAAAAGGATTGTTACTGACTTCATATGCAATAGGATGTCGCCTAAGATGAACAGTAGAAGGAAGTACTTGCTTAAGAAGTTGTCCGTCTTTAATGTAAACCCAATATCTGTCTGTAGGTGTAAAAAAGGTCTCATCTGTATGTGAAGAGGTCGTTTGGTATGACTTTTCTAAAAAATTGTGAAGTGAAGAGAAACGCCATTTTTCATCTTTCTTAGAGGGGATATTTGTAAAGAAACTTGATTGCTGGAGTATATCATGAAGTTTCAAGAACATCTTCATATCCTTTCTCTTCAAGCTGTTTGGCCAAGGAGGCGTCACCTGTTTTTACGATTTTTCCATGATCCAAGATATGTACAAAATCAGGTTTGACATACTCCAGGAGGCGATTGTAATGAGTGACGATAATCATCGAAGTTTCTTCTGTCCTGAGAGCATTGATGCCTTTGGCAACACTTTTTAGTGCATCGATGTCCAAGCCTGAATCGATCTCATCGAGAAGAACGAGTTTAGGAGAGAGCATCATCATCTGCAAGATCTCACTTTTCTTTTTTTCTCCTCCTGAAAACCCAACATTAACGGAACGTTGCAAGATGCTTTTATCCATATCCAAAAAGGCCATCTTCTCTTGCAGTATTTTCATGAATTCGGGAGAACTAAGTTCTTGTTCACCTCGTGATTTTCTCTGTTCATTGATGGCTGTCTTTAAAAAGTAGATGATGTTTACTCCCGGGATTTCAATGGGGTTTTGAAAGCTCATAAAAATACCTCTCACCGCGCGTTCATCCGCACTAAGCTC
>JBFESZ010000082.1:0-8739 GCA_041548245.1 Sulfurimonadaceae bacterium | reverse complement strand
TTACTGATGGCAAGATATAGAGGTCCAGTAGAAAAAATCGAAAGAAGATTCGGTGTAAGCCTTAACCTTAAAGGTGAGCGTCGTCTAGCAGGGAAATCTGCACTTGAAAAACGTCCATTTGCACCTGGCCAACACGGTCAACGTCGTAAAAAAGTTTCAGAGTATGGTCTGCAACTAAATGAAAAACAAAAAGCAAAATTCATGTACGGTGTTTCTGAGAAACAACTTCGTTCACTATTTGCTGAAGCTAAACGTCGTACAGGAAATACAGGTACAAACCTTGTAATGCTTCTTGAGCAGCGTCTTGATAACGTAGTTTACAGAATGGGATTTGCATCGACTCGTCGTTTTGCACGTCAATTTGTAAACCATGGTCACGTACTTGTAGATGGCAAACGTGTTGATATCCCTTCTTACCGTGTTAAACCGGGACAGAAAATTGAGATCCGTGAAGCTAGCAAGCAAAACGTACAAGTTGTACGTGCTTTAGAACTAACTAATCAAACAGGTATGGCTGAGTGGGTAGATGTTGAAGCTGATAAAGTTTTCGGTATCTTTACTCGTCTTCCAGAGCGTGAAGAAGTAGTTATTCCAGTAGAAGAACGTTTAATCGTAGAATTATTCTCGAAATAAGTAAAAGGGCGTAAATGAAAAAGATCAAGACTTCACCGTTATTGCCACAAGAGTTTGTTGTTGAAAAGATCAGCGACAATGAAGCAAACATTATTGCTTACCCATTTGAGGTAGGTTATGCTGTTTCTCTTGCGCATCCACTTCGTCGTTTCCTACTTAGCAGCTCTCAAGGGTATGCTCCAGTAGCGATTAAAATCGAAGGTGCGAAACATGAGTTCGACAGCATCCGTGGTATGCTTGAAGATGTTTCAGAATTTATCATCAACTTGAAATCAATCCGTTTCAAATTGAAAAATGATGAAACAAGTGCAGAAGTCAGTTATACGTTTACAGGTCCTAAAGAGATCACAGGTGCTGATCTTTCAAATGATCAAGTTGACGTTGTAACTCCGGAAGCATTCTTGGCAACTCTTAATGAAGATGCGACATTAACATTTACTCTTAAAATCTATCAAGGGATCGGGTATGTTCCAAGTGAAGATATTCGTGAAGAACTTGATGAGGGATACATTCCTCTAGATGCGTACTTCACACCAGTACGTAAAGCGACTTATGACATTGATAATGTTCTGGTTGAAGACAACCCAAATTTTGAAAAAGTTATCATGAATATCGTAACTGATGGCCAAATCGGTCCAGTCGATGCATTCAAAAATGCACTTGAAGTTATGTATGCACAGATGGCAGTTTTCAACTCAGAAATCTCTGTAGCAGCTCCAACAACGGTTGAGCGTGTAGATGAGACTCCAGAGATCAAAAAACTAATGGGTCGTATCGAAGACTTAGGTCTAAGTGCACGTAGTTTTAACTGTCTAGACAGATCATCGGTTAAATATATCGGTGAGATCGTTATGATGAGCGAAGCTGATCTTAAGAATGTTAAAAACCTAGGTAAAAAATCATACGAAGAGATTGTTGAAAAAGTTTCTGAATATGGATTTGCTGTAGGTGCTGACCTTTCTGATGAAGTTGTTAGCGCGGTTAAAAAGAAAATCGAAGCAGAATAAATAAAAAGGGTTCAGGATGAGACACCGTCATGGATATAGAAAATTAGGTAGAACAAGTTCACATAGAGCTGCTCTACTTAAGAACCTTACTATTGCTCTAATCGAGAATGGTAAGATTGAAACAACAGTAGCTAAGGCGAAAGAACTTCGCTCTTATGCAGAAAAGCTTGTTACTGCGGCACGTACAGGTGAGGCAAATGCACACCGTACAGTTTTTGCTGCACTACAAGACAAAGAAGCGACTAAGAAGCTTCTAAATGAAATCGCTCCAACTTACAAAGAGCGTAACGGTGGGTATACTCGTATTACACGTACTCGTATCCGTCGTGGTGATGCTACTACTATGGCATTCATCGAATTCGTTTAATAGTCATATTAAACGTCCCCTTGAGGGAACTTCCCTCAGACTCTTCAAACTACACTTCATTTACAAAACAATATAGGTATATATGATGAACAGTAAACTCGCTTTCGGTACGTATAGGACAGGTTTGGATGACCCTGAGCATCAAGCAGCATTAACTCTGGCACTCAAAGAGGGCGTTAGACTTATTGATACTTCAACGAACTATATGAACGGCGATGCCGAGCGCCTTATTGCAAAGACACTTGAAGAACTTTATGGCAGCCATAAACCTGATGATCTTGAAATTGTCTCAAAGTGTGGCTATATACAGGGCTCGCTTTTGCAAGAGATAAAAGAAGGCAAAGAGGAGATGATAGAGACACTTGATGTCGTTAAATACAATGAGAACTGTTATCACTCCATACATCCTGGTTTTATCAAAGCAGAGCTGACAAAGTCATTGGAGCGTTTGAATCTCAAGAAGTTGGACTGTTATCTTCTGCATAATCCGGAATACTATCTTATGCATGCGATTAAAGATGAATCGCAACGTTCCCATGCTCAGATGATCATGCTTGATCGTATACTGGACGCTTTTATGCGGCTAGAAGAAGAGGTTAAAGAGGGGCGCATAAGTACTTACGGTATTAGTTCAAACTCTTTTGCCTTGGATGAGGATGCGCTCTATTTTCTGCCGTATTGGGATCTGCTTGCTTTGGCAGCAAAAGCTGCCTATGAAGTGGGTAATGACAAGCATCATTTTTCGACAGTGCAAATGCCCATAAATCTTCTTGAAAAACAGGGCCTTGTCTGTGCTCATTGGGCGAAGGAAAATGGTTTGAGAGTACTTGCTAACCGTCCACTCAATGCTTCAAAAGACAATTTGATGTTTAGGCTGGCTTCGGCAGAGGAACCATCAGATTACTTTAGTTTTTTAAATGAGGTGATGGGTTTTACTGAAGAGCTGAAGGCCGAATCAATCTTTAATCTGATTGGTGAACTGGACAACTATAAACACCGATTTGGCTGGATAGGGGAATATCAGAGCTTTTTAATGGGAAAAATAATTCCACATATACGCCAGGAACTTATGAAGATCGAAGATGATTATGTACGAGAAAACATCTCCAAGCTTTTGATGGACTTCTTGATCTCATACGAGCAGATGGTAATGTATGAGTGTGCTAAGCAGACTAAAAGTATGCTGGAATATGAAGGCATAGAGATAGAAGAGACTATTGAAAAGACAGCACTTAACGAATTGATTAATTGTGTCGATATTGATTACATACTCGTTGGCATGAGAAAGTGTAAGTATGTCAATGCGCTACTTGAAATCTAGGGATTGTTTTAAGCTTAAGAAAAATCTTCTCAGAGATGATTTATTGCTTATTAAGTGGAATTTGTCTATTTTATCGATATTATTTTAGATAGAATTTTTAAGGACAGATATGATCCCTTTTACAGATGAAGAACTAATGGCTCCCGTGTCAGCAGTAATTGACAAGGTACGTCCCTCAATTGCATTGGATGGTGGAGACATCACATTGATCACCGTGAAAAACGGTGGTGTCTATGTACAGCTTTCAGGTGCATGTGTAGGATGTGCAAGCAGTGGAAGCACATTGAAATACGGTGTTGAACGTCAGCTTCGTATGGATATCCACCCAGAATTGGTCGTGGTAAATGTTCCAATAGGTATGGAGAATAAAATAGACGAATTATAAGACTGTTACAGTCGAATGAAGGAGATGATATGAGAAATTTTAAATTAAACAAAAACCTTCAAGTAGCAAATGATAATTTTTCAAAACAAGAGTATAAAAAAGCGCTTATGGCCTATGCCCTGGTGCTTAAAGAAGATCCAGATAACAAAGAAGCGTATAATGGAGCAATTTTAGCTGAGATGGCAATGAGTGGCGAAGAGGCTGCCTCGGCTCTTTTTGATTATTATGCCGTTTTGCGAAAAGAAGACAATGAAGATGCTGATGAGATCATGAATGATATCATTGCAAGCCTGGATGGGACACTAGAGACATTAAGTGAACTTTTCAAAGAACCATTGAATGACAAACTTGAGAGTGAAGACGGCATCCTTTACAGCGATTTTAAAATGTTGGTAGAGGATACCGGAGATTTTAGAAAAACATTTGAAAACATCATGTTCTCAACCCGCGTGATCATTACAGCAAAAGACGATTTTATAGACTTTTTAGACAAGTTGTTACATAACGGTTTTAAAGAGATGGGATTATCATATCTTGAAACAGCACTCAAGACTTATCCGAATGATGAAAAACTACGTCAGATACTAGACGATATAAAGTAGCCTATTAGTGAAAATACAACTTCCCGATACCCCCTATAAGTTTGTGAGTGAAAACTCACAAGAGTGTGACAGTGAGACTGCCTTCGTACTGACAACACAAAATGAAAAGTATTTAGATAATGCCAAAGAGAATGGAGCTCACTCTATTATAAGAGCAGAGGATATCGCCCATCTTTTTGGTGTGAACCGTATCAAGATCATTGGTATAACTGGTACGAATGGAAAGACGACAACAGCGGCAGCCATCTACTCGATTCTACTTGATCTTGGCCATAAGGTAGCGATGCAGGGTACGCGTGGTTTTTATATGAACGATGAGATGGTCGAGGGAAAAAGTCTGACTACACCATCAGTACTGAATACCTATAGGCATATCTATCAGGCGGCAAGTGCAGGGTGTGAATACTTTATCATGGAAGTCAGTTCCCATGCTATAGCACAGCGTCGTATCGAAGGTATTCCGTTTGCATTGAAGATACTTACAAATATCACGCAAGACCATTTAGACTATCATGAAAGTATAGAAGAATATATTGCTGTCAAAAACAGTTTCTTTGCAGACGAGAGTCTGAAGCTTATCAACAAAGATGAAGCGCGTGCACAGTTTAACTTCAAAAATGCCAATTCATATGGAATAGAAAACCCTGCGACCTATCGTATTATCGCCTATACGATGAATGACGGTATTTCTGCCGTCATGCAGAACTTTCAAGAGATTCATAATTTTTCCACTGAGCTTTATGGTTTCTTCAATCTTTATAACATGACAGCTGCCATCGCAGCTGTTCATCTTTTGACAGACCACACTATCTCGGAAATAGCAGATGTCACAGAAAATTTCGCAGGCGTAAGCGGGCGTATGGAGAAGGTCAGCGAGGATCCTCTTGTCATCGTTGATTTTGCACATACACCAGATGGGATGCAGCAGATTCTCAACTCATTGAAAGAGAAAGAGCTGCGTGTTGTCTTCGGTGCAGGCGGTGACAGGGACAAGAGTAAACGCCCGATTATGGGGCGGGTCGCTTCGAGTTTCGCGAAAAAGGTCTATGTGACCAGTGACAATCCCCGCAATGAAGACCCGGATGCTATCATTCAAGATATTGTTAATGGCATTGAGGAAAAGGGCAAAGTGGTCATTAACCCTAATCGAAGAGAAGCGATAGCACAGGCCTTGGCGGATAGGGAAGGCGATGAAGCTATATTGATCCTTGGTAAAGGTGATGAAACCTATCAGATCATCTATGATAAAAAGTTTCCATTCGATGATAGAGAAGTAGTGCGCGAACTGCTTAACAAATAGCCTTTAGGCTTTTTAACCCTCTTTTTTATTTATCTCATCAACGATCTTTGTCACAAACATATCTGATGTGACATTAAGTGATGTACGTGCCATGTCCAGTATTCTGTCTACGGCAACGATAAGCGCAAGGTATTCTATCGGTAATCCCACCTGTTGGAGAATGACGACCATCATGACGAGTGATGCCGAAGGCAGGGCAGCTACACCGACACTGAGCGCAACGACAGTAATCCCCAAAAGCAGTTGGTCCCCAAGGGTAAGTATTGTTCCGGAGAGATTGGCGATATATAAAACGGCAATGCTAAGATAGGCCGCCGTACCGTCCATCGAAACAGTCGCACCAAGAGGCAAGACAAAGGCCGCGTTCTGCTCAGATATACCACCTTTCTCCTGAGCGACCTTCATGCTTACAGGCAGTGTTGCTGCACTTGATGCCGTTGAAAAGGCCATAATAGGGACTTCCTTTATCTCTTTTAAATAAGAATAGGGATTTATTCTGCTAAACAGGACAAGTATAGCAGGAAGGGTGAGCAGTCCATGAGCAAGCAGTACGCTCAAGACGAGAAGAATATATTTCCATAGTCCTATGATGACGTCGATCCCCTGATCGGCAACAATGTAGCTGATAAGCGAAAAAACACCCAAGGGAGTCAGTGCGACGATCCATTCAGCGATTTTTAGCATAGCACTGCTGAGGGCGGTAAAGAAGTTAAGCATGGATTCCTGGTGCTCTTGTTTAAGATAGAGGCTGGCAATACTTAAAAAAATAGCAAAGACGATGACTTGCATCATATTCCCGCCTGAAAGGGCATAGAAGATATTGGTGGGTATAAAACTCAGCACCATGCTTTGAAGGGAAAAGGGAGCCATATCGTCTGTCTTGGCATAGCTCAACCCTTCTGCAGAGACACTCTCCCCGATAGGAAAAACATTGATGGCGATAATGGCCAGTAGTACGGAAAGAGAAGTTGTTAAAAGGTACAGACCGATTGTCTTTGTTCCGATTTTTTTAAGTTGCTCAAGCGAGCCTAGGCCGGCGATAGCGACATAGATTGAAGCAAAGACCAAGGGAACGACAAGCATCTTTAAAAAGCTCACAAAGGCCTTTCCTATCACTTCTTGTTTGAGAGCATACTCGGGTAAAAACATACCGAAGAGAATACCAAAAATAATGCCAAAGAGAACGAGAGTATTGGGAGTGAAAAGTTTTTGAGTAGTGTTGGCCATGAGAGTCATATTCCTTTTAATGGAAAAAAGTATATCGGTTTCCTCCTTATGCAAAACTCTTTTTAGCTTGATTTTAAAGAAGTGTCGGCACAATGTGTCAAGACTAAGAGAGGAGTGACAATGCAGCATAAAACCATGCAGCAGACAAAGAAGATAGGCTTAGCCCTGTCTCTTGCTGTTATATCATTTACCGGGACCTTTTCTTTTTTTACCTTCCAACAGGCATTGCTAGTGGCTTGGATTGTCTTGATGGTCACCCTATGGACCAATGAGGGATTGCCATTGGCAGTTGTCTCGCTTTTGCCTATCATCCTCTTCCCAGCCTCAGGGATTCTAAGCACAAAAGAGGTCACTGCCAATTATGCCAATCCCATTATCTACCTTTTCTTGGGTGGATTTCTCCTTGCTATCGCTGTTGAAAAGACAGGACTTCACCGATGGATCGCGAATAAGATGTTGGCTCTTTTTCCTAAAAGTGCACGTGGGATCATTTTTGCTTTGATCATGACCTCGGGTCTGTTAAGTTCTGTACTCTCAAATACGACGACAACACTACTTCTTTTGCCAATTGCACTCTTTTTGACAGAGCAAAACAGACTAAAACTCCGGTTTGTACTGGGGATCGCTTACGGTGCCAGTATAGGTGGGATATTAACACCTATTGGAACGCCGCCGAACTTAATCCTTTTGGGAGTGATGAAAGAGATGGGTTTGGAAAGTATCCCTTTTGTTCAATGGATATGGATGGTCGCTCCTTTGGTGTTTATGATGTTTATCGTCGTCGGTTTTGTATTGGGAATAGGACTTAAAGAGGTGCAGATAGAATCGGACTTTTCTATTGAGCCGTTGAATATAGCGCAGAAAAAAGTGCTTTTTGTCCTGTTCGGACTGATTATTACACTCTTTGCCAATGCTCCGATAAAGCCTTATTATGCAGGCCTTGGAATGAGTGAAGCAGGTATATTGCTTACAGCTGGCCTGCTGCTCTTTGCTCCACCTTTTTCTATACTCGAATGGATGGCAGACAAGGAGAGGATCCCTTATCGTATTATGTTCTTATTTGGAGCAGGTTTCGCTATTGCCATGGCTTTTACGCAAACGGGCATGGCAGAGGAGATCGCTTCAGAACTTTTGAGTCTGGCAGATATGCCAATGCTTCTCTTTATGGTTATTGTAGCGGCAATGATCACCTTTACAACAGAAGTAACAAGTAACACGGCATTGATCTCGATTATGCTACCTATTCTTTATGCAGTTGCTGATAAGGCAGGTCTGAATGTCACACTTTTTATGATGGTGGCGACAGTGTGCGCTTCGTATGCTTTTATGTTGCCTATTGCAACACCGCCTAATGCTATTGCCATGAGCAGTGGAGTGGTTGATGTCAAGACGATGGCGACATATGGGATACTTTTTAATATCATGGGCATTGTCTTGATCGTTATAGTGGCACAGTTATTGTGGATAGAAGTACTTTAGCAAAGAAATTGTGAAACTTCTTTATGGATCGCTTCAATGCTGAGGAGTTTTCGTTCTGGAAACTGTGTTCGGTTAAAGGTTTGTTGGCGTTTGGCCAGCTGGGCTGTATGCGTGATGATCTGCTCTTTCAGCTCTTCCAAGCTGATTCTTCCGTCAAGATATTCAAAGACCTCAATGATGCCAATGGCTTTCATCGGGTTGGGTTGGCGTGTATAGCTGTGTTCGAGACGACAGACTTCATCAATCAGACCCATATCCAGCATCTTCTGCGTTCGTAGGGCAATCCTCTTGCGCAGATAGTCTCGGTCCACATCTATCTCATAGATAGGAATCTCATCGATGATAGGTTGTGGTGGGTTTTCTGTGAAGTACTGCGTAGGAGCTATCCCTGTTTCGATATAGATGAGCAGCATCTTCT
>JBFESZ010000081.1:0-8857 GCA_041548245.1 Sulfurimonadaceae bacterium | reverse complement strand
TGAACTTTTGTGCAAAACGTTCTATCGCCATTAACTGGTTACTTTATGGACAATCTCCTGAGAGTCTGATTGAACCCACAAACAAGTACTATATGGTGCGCTATTTTTCAGATGTGAGTGCTTCAGCCGGAGGCGGGGCTCTTGAGAACGAAGAGAGCTCTGTACCAATGATGCTTGAAGGGAGTTTTGTGGCTTCTTTGGGCGGGGAAAGAGAGTTGAAGAATATTGAGGCACTCAATGTTTCGGGAGATTCAATGGAGCCTACTTTTTCTTATGGCGATATTATTTTTATTAATCGAAGCAAGGTTGACATTGGTCGGGGGGGTATATTTACTATAAATACGGAGCATGGCCTATTCATTAAAAGATTACAAAAGCGTATTGACGGTAAAATTGATGTTATATCTGATAATAAAGAGTATGACAAGCAGACTCTTCAGCCGAATGAGCTAAGCGTGATTGGACGTGTCGTAGGCAGGTTTGGTTCAGTCGATTAATACAAAAAGGACCCTATTGTTACGACAGATTTATTTTATACTATTTACCATTTTACTTCTTTCTTTGACTGGATGCTCGCGTTATGCTTCAGTCGGGGAAAAAGAAGTCCGTTTTAAAGACCTTGAAACTTTTCCCCAATATGCCCAAGCTTATGAAAATAACATCAACTCTCATCTTGCATTACTTCCTATACAACAGCACTATGATGAAAAATATTTTGAACCATGGCATTACGAGGAGCCTCCTTTCGATTGCGAAAGTATATTGTGGCCACATAGGAGCTATACGTATGATAAAAGTTATGGGGAAAATCTAAGGCCCCTAGAGCAACAGTGGTTTGATGAGATGTTATCAAGAGGAAATTATGAAGAGTATGGTACTTTCAACAAAAAAGCCATTTCTCTTTACTATCTCAATTTAAGAAGTTTTCCTACGCATAAACCAATATTTCGAGATCCAAATCGTGCAGGAGAGGGTTATCCTTTTGATTACTTGCAAAACTCCGGTGTCAATCCCAATGAACCACTTTTTGTCTCACATTTGTCTAAAGATGGTGAATGGGCCTACATATTCACTTCGTATGCTACAGGTTGGGTTCCATTACATGATATTGCATATATTGAAGATGAAATTGCTCTAAAGTGGGAGAATGCACGCCAAGTTGAATTAATAGAAGATACTTATCCAATCAAGGATATTAACAATAGTTTTGTCTTTAGAAGCAGAGCGGGTATGCGTCTACCTTTAATCGGTATTGAAGAAACGCACTATACTGCTCTTGCCATAACAGCAGGAAAAAAGAACTCACCAACTTACACAAAGGTAAGTATCCCCTTTACTGTTGGCAGAGAAGGGAAGATGAAACTCAATGCTGAGAATCTGATGCATATGGCCGATCTCATGTTGCAAAGTAAATACGGGTGGGGCGGACTTAATAAAGAAAGAGACTGTTCATCCATGCTTAGGGACATGTATGCACCCTTTGGGGTATGGCTGCCCCGTAACTCTTCAGAGCAATCAAAGGTAGGAAAAGTGATTTCTTTAGCATTTCTGACTTCAGAGCAAAAAAAAGAAAAAATCATAAGTGAAGCAATACCTTTTGAGACGCTTTTATACAAAAAAGGCCATATTCTTCTTTATTTAGGGCAATATAATGGAGAAATTGCCGTCTTACATAATGTGTGGGGTGTTAGAACCATGGGTAGAAAAGGAGAGGGCAGGAAAGTCATAGGAAGAAGTATCGTCTCATCGTTGGAATTGGGCAAAGAAATTGATGATTATGATGAGAGTAAAAGCTTGCTTTCTCAACTTTGCAGTATGAATATCATTACCCAGCAGGAAGAAGAAGATTAAGCTAAGATATCTAGCAATGAACCCAGCATCTCATCTTGTGTGCGGATAGCTGTCCCTTGAACTTCGTGCCCATTTTGAATGATCACTTGATCTGTAAGTTCTGTGGTAATATTTGTTTGACTTAACACAGACCCTGTATTGGTTGCCGGCCGAAAGCTTGCGCTAACACCGTTAGAACTTTCATGTAAAGTTGTTTTAGTAGGTATAAATCCTTCTGTATTCACATTTGCAACGTTGTTGGCATTTACATTCATATAGTTTTGGTGTGCTGTGAGTGATGATATATTTGCAGAAAAGTTTAGCATTAAACATCCTTTAGTATTAAAATGATACTGTAGGATATCTAAAAGCCATATAATGAAAAGCAGTTAGAAGAAGCTTTTAAAAGCACCCTCTTAAAGAGGTTAGTGAAGATCCGCGTTAAGCTTTATTTCACGTGTACTTCTGCGTGCGATAATAGTTCCGTTTTCTGAATCTTGTCTAAAATGTAGGCCATTCAGTGAGGCAAGTTCTTTACCCTTGAATACATTACCAGAAAGATTTGCACCTGGATTAGCTTCATTGATTTTTGCTAGTTGGTCCTGTGCGATTGTAACTTTTGTTCCTTCCAAGATAGCCAAACCAGCATCAATGATACAAGCATCACCAAGTGGAATACCGCATGTTGAGTTGGCACCTAAGAGGGAGTTCTTACCGACTGAAATAGGGTTCCCGTCCGTACCGCTGAGTACACCAAGAATAGAGGCTCCCCCTCCAACGTCAGAACCGTCTCCAACAATAGCAGAACTTGATATACGGCCTTCAACCATACATACACCTGTTGTACCGGCGTTGAAGTTTATATATGAGGCACCTGGCATAACTGTTGTACCAGCGTGTAGTTGCGCACCAAAACGTACTTTAGATGTGTCTAAAATACGTGTATTATCAGCAGGAATAATATGCTGTAAGAAACGTGGGAACTTATCAACAAAATCGATCTCCGGATATTCATTGCGTAGTTTGAGCTCAATCTCATTAATACGTAAATAGTCTAGATCAATAGGTGTGTTTCCATGCCATGCTACATTTGGAAGTGCTCCAAAGGCACCATTAAGATTAATACTTCTAAGTTCAACTTTTGACTGAGACAGAGCATATAGTTTTAGATATGTCGCTTCAACACTTTCACACGCAGCATCATCAAACAAGAAAACTACGCGAAATTCACCCTCGCGCATACCATTATCTAAAAGAAGCTGGAAAAGTTGAACAATAACTTGAACATTTTTATGGGCATCACCCACAGCCTCCGTAAGGTATGGATTAAAGGTGTCTATACAGTATTTTACGAAATCGAAGGTGACATTACATGACACCTCATTCTTGCTGGAATCGATTGTAACACCACATGCTTTAAGTGCACCAATAAAAACAGCAGCACTACCATAGTTTTCTTTCCAGTTGATAACAGGATAAGTGGCCTGAAGTACTTTTTCATTATCAATTTGACTTAGGTCGACACGACAAATACCAAATGCAACAGGGTCTTTGTAATCAGGTGTCGATTTAATGCCTTCAACATGTGCTTTGAATTCTTCAGTAGTTCTTATCATATTAACTCGCTTATATAAAATTTCGCGAATAATACCATAAAAGTCAATAGATGACTTTTAAGAGCAGTCATGTAGAAAGCTCATAGCCGAAAAAGAGGAGGGCGTTAAATACGGCAGTAGAAGAGGGTATATCACCCTTCTAGATCAAGTGGAAATATTTATATCATATCATATAATATAAATACTATATGATTTTAGAAAAAGCTACCCTGGTTTTCATTTTCAAGCGGACGGCGTTTTTCTTTGATCAGCCACTCCTGCAAAAGTTGATCAACTACTTTGCTCAAACTCATCTTGTATCTCACACGTGCATACTTCATTGCGTCATCCCAGACTTGTCGATCGACAACTAAAGAACGGGTAACTTCATCTTTTGGCTTCATCATTTATCCTTTTATATAATAAACTATATAGTAGTTCATCTCCGCTGAAATGGACCTTACTGACAAGATAATAACGTATACGAAATAACGTATATGTTTATTGGTTAACATAATGTAAATTCTCTTTAAATAAAACACGCAAAGACTTGAATGAATTTACAATAATCTTGAATCGTTTTATAAAAAGTAGATCTGGCCTATTTCCAATAAACAAGCTGCCTTTTGTCATTGAAAAGTTTAATATGACATTAAAGTTAAATGACCTATAGTAACAGATATAAACAATATAAAGGCAAACATTATGGCTACTGTGAGCATAGTTGACAACAGAGACGGTAAAACCTATGAGTTTGAAATATTAAGTCCAACTCTTGGACCCGATGTTATTGACATCCGTACTTTGTACCAGCAAACCGGTATGTTCACGTATGACCCTGGTTTCACTTCAACCGCTAGTTGTAGCTCAGAGATAACCTATATCAATGGTGAAAAAGGCGAATTACGCTATCGAGGATACGATATCAGTGACTTGGCGACGAAAAAAAGCTACCTTGATGTTTGTTATCTACTGCTAATGAGAAAACTACCTTCTAGAAACGAGCTTTCTTCATTTGATGTGGAAATTCGTAAGCGATCATTTGTGCATGAAGGCCTGAAGAATCTTTTTTACTCTTTTCCAGACAGTGCGCACCCGATGGCCATGATGGCATCGTCTATTTCGGCACTGTCAGCTTTTCATTATGAACATCTTAATATCACTAAAGAGGAAGAGTTTCAAGTAATGGCAAGGCGTATCATCGCCAAGATACCTACCCTTGCTGCCCTCTCCTATCGCAGAAGCCTGGGAATACCTTTTATCTATCCTGATATTGAACGTTCATTTACGGAAAACTTTTTATATATGATGCGTGCTTATCCATCCGTTGCTATTTCGATAAGAGATGTAGAAGTACGCGCGCTTGACACGATTTTTACCTTACATGCCGATCATGAACAAAATGCTTCGACATCGACTGTCAGAGGTGTGGCTTCTACTGGTGCACATCCCTATGCTGCGATATCTGCAGGTGTCAATGCACTTTGGGGCCGTGCTCATGGCGGTGCGAACGAGTCAGTTATTGCGCAGCTTGAAATGATTGGAACTCTTGAGAGAGTTGATGAGTTTATCAAAAAAGCAAAAGATCCAAATGATGAATTTAAACTAATGGGATTTGGACATAGGGTCTATAAAAACTTTGATCCAAGGGCAAAGATACTTAAAAAACTTTTGGATGAACTTGAAGAAGAACTGGGAGTAAACAATGAACTCCTGCAGATCGCTAAAAAAATTGAGGAAGTGGCTTTGACTGATGAGTACTTTATTGAGCGCAAGCTCTATCCAAATATAGATTTCTATTCAGGTCTGATCCTTACAGCACTTAAAATTCCAAAGAACATGTTTACTATAATTTTTGTGATTGGACGCTCTGTCGGCTGGATCACCCAATGGATCGAACTTAAACATGATAAAGAGATGAAGATTGCGCGTCCTCGACAAAGATACACTGGTCCGACAGATAAAGTGGTTAAATGAGTAAAGAAGAACTTTTAAATGAGATAATTGATCTGATCAATCAATACGGCTCACCATCAACCATTAATCCCAATGTCCTTGAATTTCTCTCTGAAGAGGACCTTGAGAGTATCAAGGCTTCACTTCTTGAAAGCAAGAAACACCATCTAGACGATAAAGAGTGGTTAAACCAATTTAAAAAAGAGTTTTGATTCATCAAGATATTTCTTGGATGAACAAAGCATAATCACTGTGCTTTAAGTTTAACAGAATATAATTTCAACATGATTTAACATTGTTTTTTTCTACTTAATTCAATATTAATATGAAAACTAAAAATCGATGTTTAATAAGCATATATTACAAACAATATATAATATTTTAAAACAAATCAGGAGTCATAATGGCAAACATAGATTTAGTTCAGCTTACTGAACAGACAAAAAAATTAACAGCAATGGTAGTAGAAGATGAAGGTGTGGCCAATGAACTTTTGAGCTCTACTTTCAAAAACTTTTTTTCTGAAGTTTCATCAGCATTTAATGGCATTGAAGCACTTGAAATGTATGAACGACTTCAGCCGGACATTATTTTTGTTGATATTGTCATGCCGGATATGGATGGTATCGAGCTTTCACGAAAAATTCGCGAAATGAACCCAAATCAGATAATTATTGTCATCTCTGCAAGTAATGATATACAAAAAATTTCTGAATCGATTGAGATCGGTGTCAACAGCTTCATTCAAAAACCAATTGATACAAAAAAAATCATAGAGCTACTGAACAATGTTACGGCTTTGATCAGTAAAAAGAAAAAGATCGAGACAAAGACTTTCTCTATTTCATTGCCATTAAACCTCTATGAGCTTGTCGATGAAAATGCAAAAACAGAAAGCATTTCGAAGAATGCTGTTATCATCCGAGCGCTTCGCTCATTTTACGACGAGTAAAAAAGGGCTTTAATAAAGCCCCCCCCTCTTCTGTTTTATATATACACCCACTCTTTTTTGTGCCTTCTTCCATTACAGATATCTTAATCACTATCATTGACTGTATATATGATCGCTGTTTATCTAAATAAAAAGCCAAATAAGATGATTGGATATTTAAGGTTTGAAACCATTTTGTTTTTATTGTTAATTAAGAATACAAAGACTATAATTCCGCCACAACAAATGAGTTGTACCTTTTGGCCCCATCGTCTAGCGGTTAGGATCCATGGTTTTCATCCATGTTACCGGAGTTCGAGTCTCCGTGGGGTCACCACTTTTTAAACTTCATATCAAACATAAAACACAGATTTTAATCAAACCAAATCAAAAAGCCAATCACCCCTATCTAATTTTAATTTTAAATTTTCACTTAATAACATTTTGTATACAATAAATAACGTGTCTTATTAAGAAGGAGATGTTATGAAGCAGATTGTTATTACGTTTTTTATGAAACTTCTCCTCCTGTTTTTATACTTTACTTCCCTTGTATTGCTTACAGCCTGCGGCGGAGGTGGCGGTGGTGACAGCAGTGTTATTGACAATCCGGCCTTTATTACGACATGGAAAACCAGCAATCCGGGTTATACCGGCAGTGATCAACTGTTTATTTCGACGAACAACAGCAGCGGCAACTACACAATCGACTGGGGTGACGGTGTCATCGAACACAACCGTACAGGAGATGCTTTCCATGTTTACGGCAGCGGCGGGACGTATACGGTTAAAATAACCGGAGACTTTCCACGCATATATTTCAATGGCACCAATTATGATGCCCAAAAACTGCTCTCTGTAAAAAACTGGGGAGCAATAAACTGGAAGTCTATGGAACTTGCTTTTAACGGATGCTCCAACTTAGTAATAAAGGCCACAGACACACCGAACCTATCCCAAGTGACCAGCATGCGTCAAATGTTTAGCTATGCCACTTTGTTCAATCAAGATATCAGTGACTGGGATACTAGTAGTGTGACAAACATGAGCGCCATGTTTCACACTGCCTCATCATTCAATCAAAATATTAGCAGCTGGGATACAAGCCATGTAACTAATTTTGGTGCGATGTTTGCCAATGCTTCTACTTTTAATCAACCTATAGGAGATTGGAACACAAGCAGTGCAACAGATATGGGCGGTATGTTCGGCGGTGCTTTGGCATTTAACCAGAACATCAACAATTGGGATACAGGTAATGTGACCAGTATGATCAGTATGTTTTTGAATGCCCTATCCTTTAACCAGCCATTAGGGAGCTGGGATATCAGCAGTGTCACAGATATGCAGTTTATGTTTAGCGGTGCAACCTCATTCAATCAACCTATTGGGAATTGGGATACAAGCAGTGTCATACGTATGTATGCCATGTTCAGCGGTGCTTCATCTTTCAACCAGCCAATCGGAAACTGGAATATCAGCAATGTGACAACCATATACAGTATGTTTCGCGGGGCATCAGCGTTTAATCAGCCTATCGGTAATTGGGACACAGGCAAGGTTTACAGCATGGACCATATGTTTGATGCGGCATCGGCTTTCAATGCGAATATTGAATCATGGAATACAGGTTCAGTAACACGTATGGATTATATGTTTACCAACGCATCATCTTTTAGTAATCACAATCTAAGCGGCTGGAATGTAAACAATGTGACCAGTCATATTGACTTCTTGGCAGGTGCAGGCTCTGGGAACATTGAACCGGTTTGGCCATAACATATAGAGTGAGGAGAATAAGATGACAAATATAATAATGAACATGCTTATGGCAATAGCATTGATCTTTTCGTTGACTGCCTGTGGCGGTGGTGGCGGAGGCTCTCAGGTTACAGGCAATCCCGCATTCATCACAACATGGAAGACGGACAACCCGGGATATACCGCCAGTGATACGATCCTTATCTCAACCAACAACAGTGGTGGGAATTTCACTATCGACTGGGGAGATGGTGTGGTAGAGACAGGTCTTAGCGGTGATAACACGCATATCTATGGTGCTGCCGGGACCTATACTGTGAAGATCATCGGTGATTTTCCCCGTATCTTTTTTGGGAGCACCAATTATGATCCCCAAAAACTGCTGTCTGTAGAGAATTGGGGAGGCATCCATTGGAAATCGATGAACTGGGCTTTCAATGGCTGCTCCAATCTGGTTATAAACGCCACAGATGCACCGGATCTCTCAAATGTAATTAACATGTCCGGTATGTTTATGAATGCTTCTTCATTCAATCAGCCGATCAATCACTGGAACACGAGCAATGTCATCGACATGTTTGATATGTTTAATGGTGCAACAGCTTTCAATCAGCCATTAAACAGCTGGGATACACATAATGTGACCGGAATGCATAATATGTTTCAAAACGCTTCTGCTTTCAACCAGCCTATTGGAAGCTGGGATACAAGCAGTGTGATTTACTTTAGTTGGATGTTTGCCAATGCCACGTCGTTTAACCAGTACATAGGGGACTGGAACACC
>JBFESZ010000080.1:0-9403 GCA_041548245.1 Sulfurimonadaceae bacterium | reverse complement strand
GGAATAACCTATGATTACTTGTTCAGTGAAAACGATCTAACACCTTTTGCCGGTTTGGTATTGGGGTATGGAAGATACAAACTGCATGATCCCAGCTTTCAAATCACAGGTCTTGTCTACGGTGTGCAGGCCGGAATCAATTACAGCATAAACACTGACGTTTCAATTGAGGCTGGAATCAGACTGATGAAATCGACACTCAACAAGACATATCATTATCTTGGCTGGGATGCCGATTTTGCGATTGACAACTTTCAAAACTGGTATATTGGTGTTAACTATAAATTTTAAATCATTCGAATAATTTTGTAGAGGATATTATTATTTAGGGATTTTCAAGTGGTGGGTCCTCCGAGACTCGAACTCGGGACCACCCCGTTATGAGCGGGGGGCTCTAACCAACTGAGCTAAAGACCCATTGAAAGGTCGAAAGTATAAAGTTTTAATACTTACAGCTATCTAAATCTAGATTGTTTTTTCAAGAAAATTCATACGACTGAAAAAGACAACGCTTAGTTTGCTAGCGGATCGATTAGACGTCTGTCGGAGTTGTAATAGAATGTAAACCTGAAAGCAAGTAGGTTTTGTAAAATAGCGATGATGATCATAAAGTTCACAAAACTGCTTCCTCCGTATGAAAACATTGGCAAAGGAACACCAACAACAGGTGCAAAACCAATGGTCATTGCAATATTTACACTCATATAGATGAAAAACAAAAACGCGATGGAAAGACTTACTACCTTGATATAATAGTCACTATTAAAGGCACTTATAGAAAATAGGTGCAATATCATTACCGCATAAATCAATACCAATAAGAACCCGCCTATAAAACCAAAACGCTCAACGACATAGGCAAAAATAAAATCACTCGAAGCAATTGGAAGAAACTTCATTTGGGTCTGTGTTGACTCCTCTATACTGTTTCCTGTGACCCCTCCGGAACCAATAGCGATAATTGACTGTTGGACATGGTACGAAGGCTTTTCACTTAAAAAGTCATGAATACGTTTTTTCTGATAATCATGCAACTGTCCATACAACAAAGGCGCAGACACCAAGATTCCAAAAGCCAGACTTGCCCATATCTTCCAGTGCACTCCAATAATAAAAAGTACACCAAAGCCCAAAAGCATCAGGACCATAGCTGTTCCAAGGTCTGGTTCTTTTGCAATAAGCAAGAAAGGCAAAAGAATAAAAAAGCTCAACTTCAAAAAGTCGTAAAGACGGTATCCTCCATGTGGAGGAGGATTTTTACTGATAAGATAAGCCAGCATCAGAATAAATGCCGGTTTGACCAGCTCAGACGGTTGAAGCGTAAAGTTTATCAACGGAAGTTCCAGCCAGCGCTTCGCACCCAGTCTTGAGTGTCCGAAGAGTTCAACCGCTATCAACAGAGCGATATTCAGCCAATAGATCAGTGGAATCAACCACGAAAAACGTCGTATAGGAAAGAGGAAGAAAAATATAAAAACCACGATACCGACAAGAACATATACCGTATGCTTTTGAGCAAGTACCGGATGTATCTCGGCAATCAACATCCCAGATATCAGTATCAGAGGCGTGATAAGAGCGATAAGGATATAATCAAAATGTGCTATAATACGGCGATCTATTTTTTTAAACATAGTGAGAATTATATCACTAATTTTTACCGCTCAATCATGCACGCAAAAAATGTTTTCAACTACAACTTTATATTCCAAGGCCCTTAATGAACGAAACCACCAATTATCTTTGCCAAACAGCCGAACGACTAGACAAGTTCTTAAGCGATGTCTTAAAAACAACACGCAACCAGGTCCTCTCACTAATCAAGGACGGACATATTACTGTTGATTCCAAAGTCACCACCAAACCAGGCTTAAAACTTAAAATCGGACAAAACATCCATATAGACTTCCCGCCCGCCATAGTAACGGAACCACTGGACATTGATTTTGATATAGAGATTCTCTTCGAAGATGAGGATCTGCTTGTGATCAACAAACCCAAAGGGTTGACTGTTCACCCTGCCCCTTCAGTCAAAGAAGCCACACTCGTTGACTGGCTTAAACATAAAGGAATCCGACTGTCGACTATAAGTGGCGAGGAGCGTCATGGTATTGTTCACCGTTTGGACAAAGGCACTAGTGGTGTCATGGTCATCGCCAAGAACAATGAGACACACGAAGCCCTTTCACAACAGCTTCAAGACCGCACCATGGGAAGATATTATCTCGCTATTATCAATATCCCTCTCAAGGACAACACGATTGTAGACAAACCCATTGGAAGAAGTTCAACCAATCGCCTTAAGATGGCTGTTGTCGAAGGGGCAAAAGCGTCTAAAACGGAGTTTTCAAAACTCTACCCCTCTAACGATGAAAAAGAGGAACTCATTGCATGTAAACTTTACAGTGGCAGAACGCATCAGATACGGGTTCACCTTGAAAGCCTTGGTCGTGGTATCCTAGGTGACCATTTATACGGGTTTAAGAGCAAAGAAGATAAAATCGACGAAATTTTCTTACATGCATATATCTTATACTTCGTACATCCGACTACGAAGCAAAAGATGGAATTTATCGCACCGATTCACGAAAGCATGAAAAACTACCTAGAAGAAAAATTTGATATGGAGTTTATCGATGAAGCAATACATCCTACCGACTTTAGCCGCCACTTTAATTCTCTTTAGCGCCTGTGCTAAACAGCCCAAAGCTTCTGCAGAGCCTGTTATAGACCCAACACTGCCAAAAGTAACTGTCAACGGTCATATCGAGTCTATGACCGGCATTGCCTTTGAGTGGAAACCACTTACAGACAGCCGTGTAAAAGGTTATTATGTTTATCGTAACGACCCTGCTTCCAATGATGAAAAGCTCAATCGCATTATGAGCATCGATGGACGTTATGTATCACACTTTACAGATAGTGACCTCAAACCAAACACGACCTATGTTTATAGGTTCTCGAGCTTTAATACGAAAATGCAAGAATCAGATGCATCAAAGACATTCAGAGTCACAACAAAACCGGTACTCGATTCCGTAAGTTTTTTCGATTCCATCGGTAACCTACCTCGCATGGCAAAACTTATCTGGCGTCCTCATGACAACCCTTCAGTCAAAGAGTATATCCTTGAAAGACAGATCCTTGAAAAGGCAGAATGGGAACAGATCGCCACGATTAAGAACCGTTTGCAGGCTGAATATGTTGACAAAGACCTTGATGACAACCGCGTCTACAAATACCGTCTTCGTGCCATTACCTATGAGGGGATAGAGTCCACACCAAGTTCTATTGTAAAGGTAAACACCAAACCTCTTCCTAAAACTGTCCAGGACCTTTTTGCAACGACAAAAGAACCAAGAAAAATCCTGTTAAGCTGGAGTGCCAGCACAGACAAGGATCATGACTATTACAATATTTACCGTTCGACTTCAGGTGATGGTGGGTATGACTATCATGTGAAACTCAACGAGACCCACTTTACCGACGAAATCAATGAAGATGGTCAAAACTACTACTATAAGGTCACTGCAGTTGATACCGATGGCTTAGAGAGTCTTATGCAGGCAAACCCGGTTCATGGAAGCACTTTGGCCAAACCTCGTACTCCAAATTTTATCGATGCCATCGTGAAAAACAATACAGCCATCTTACGCTGGAAAAACAATGACCCGCGTACACAAAACTACACCCTTATTAAAACAACTCAAGAGGGTTGGCTCAAGTTCAGAACTCAAGAGATAACAGGGATCAAAGGTACAAGCTATACAGCCGAAGACCTTCTCCCAGACACCAAGTACCAATTCCAAGTCATGGCGGTTGACATCAATAACATCAACTCTGAACCGACAGAAGCTGTTGACATCTTCTTCTCAACACCTGATCAATAGGAGTGTGCTGTAGATGCCCCATATTCAAATAAAAGAGTTCAAAGAAGTAGCGTTCCCATTTGAAAACAATGGGATAAGCTTCGATTTTATTGCCAGCAACGTGCGTTATCCTGATGAAAAACTCATCTGTGCCAAAAGTGAAGAAAAAACCTTCTTGCTACAGGTCAAAAAAGGTGTAGAAAACTGGCTGCTAAAAAGCGATAAGGTCACCAGGGTCTCACCAAACTTTCATATAAAAAATGCCATACAAGCCTATGCTGACAAGGCAGATCTGGAAATCCTTTTCTCAAACCTGGCACAAAAAGAGCATCATCATAGAGAAAAAGAGTCTGCACTTAAGCCTATCTCATTTTTCGCAGAATCATTCCCTCAGGCAAAAGAGATCTGGGTTGAAGTCGGCTTTGGCAGCGGCGTGCACTTGCTGCACCAGGCAAAAGAGAACCCTGATGTCTTACACATCGGAATAGAGATCCATAAAGCCTCCATAGAACAGGTTCTTAAACAGATCGCCATTCAAAAACTTGACAATGTCATGCTATTGGACTTTGATGCCCGTCTTTTTCTTGAGTTTGTCCCTTCAAACATCGTAGGGCGTATCTTTGTACACTTTCCTGTGCCATGGGATAAAAAACCTCATCGTCGCGTGATCTCACAGGCCTTTATCTCCGAATCCATCCGCTGTCTTAAAATAGAAGGGACATTGGAACTCAGAACAGACAGTGAAAACTACTTTGCTTATTCACTCCAAACCTTTTTGGAGCTTAATCAGAGTGACTTTCAAGTACGCAAAAACCAGAATATCGGTATCATCAGCAAATATGAGACACGCTGGCGAAAGATGGAAAAAAACATCTATGACATCACACTCAGAAACCATGAGGTCTCAGATGAACTTGAGAATAGTTTTGATTTTTCCCTTACCGGAACATGCACAGCTGACCTGGAAGGTCTCAATGGCACGACTGAACGTTTTGAAGAGGGCTTTATACATTTTGAGCGATTGTACAAGATGCATGATTCCGGCTATTTGCTCAGGCTCTCTATGGGCTCTTTTGACAAACCTGAGCACCTCTTTGTCATTATTAAAGAAGATGAGGCCAGATACTTTCCTACTGAACCTATTGCGTCACGTACAAATTTTCAATCCCATCTCAAATTAAAAGAGCTATTATATGGATAAAGTCATCACTGCCAAAGACCTTACTCTCTCATACAACAGCAATGAGACCATCATCAACCAAAGCAACTTTGAGATCAACTCGGGTGATTTTGTCTTTATCACCGGAGCCAGCGGAAGTGGGAAGTCCACCCTCTTAAAGTCGCTTTATGGTGCGTTGGAGCCTAAACAGGGTGAGCTTTCTGTCGGCGGAGTGCAGATGAAAAACATCAGCAATAAGAAACTCAACTTTTTACGCCGTCATATCGGAATCGTATTTCAAGATTATAAACTTATCAAAGAGTGGACAATCGAAAAGAATGTCATGCTTCCATTAATCATTTCAGGCTACGCCAAAGATGTCAGCGAGATACAGGTACAAAAATTGCTAACACATGTCAAGCTTAATCACCAACTGGGAAAATACCCTCTGGAGCTAAGTGGTGGGGAGCAGCAACGTGTTGCAATGGCAAGGGCCTTGGCACACAACCCTATCATTATCTTGGCCGATGAACCGACGGGTAACCTGGATGACTATTCTGCTCAGGTCATATGGAACCTTCTAGAAGGGGCATGTACGCAGTTAAAAACGACCGTTGTTGTTGTAACACACCATATTCCTGAGACGATGAAAATCGACTACAAACATTTGCACATCGAATATGGAAGTATCTATGAAGTCTCTTAAGAACCATTTTTCACTTATCGCAGCACTCTTTACTATTTTATTCACTGTTCAAGTGTATCAGATACTAGAGCGTTCAATTAACTCATATGAAGAGTCTCTTCGTGCGAATTATTCCATCGTTATTATTGCTAATACAGCTCTTGAAGAGTCTTCAATGAAAGCACGTTTTTCATTGGTACGTTCTCTTGAAGAGATCTCCCCTGAAAAAGTGATAAAACGGCTTGAAAATGATATGGACAAGACGAGTCTTGGACTCTTAAGGGCCTCTCTTCCAAAGTTTTATAGACTCTCTTTAGAGCATTACCCCGAGCCGGAAGAAGTAGACATTTTAAGTGCGCAACTTAAAAATATGAAAGAGATCAAACGTGTGGAGAGTTTTGCCCAGACACATGATCAGATCTATAAACTTTTACTCCTCTACAAGGGTATCACACAAGTGTTTGCGGTTGCTGTCTTTGTCGTCACTCTACTGCTGATTGCAAAAGAGATGCGTATATGGCAGTTTCAACATGCTGAACGCATGAATATCATGGCACTTTTTGGTGCACCTATTATGCTTCGCTCGGCTGTACTGTTTCGCCTCGCGATCATAGATGCAATTATGGCAGGAACCCTGATACTTGCTGTCTTTGCTTTCATTAAAAATGGTGCCTGGATAGAAAGCTACTTCGAGTATATCAATATTCATGTGGATATCTTCGACTATGCAAAAGATGGTTTTTTACATTTTTCTATCGCGCTGTCGCTTTCTATTGTACTCTCATTGATGCTAATTATCACCCATAAAGAAGAGGTCTAATGCGTTTTCTTCTATTTTTTGCTTTGCTCTTCAACTCTTGTCTCAATGCAAAAGCCACTATAGATTCAAAGATAAAATACACCAGTAATAAACTCAAAAAATTCGACAAGACCTATTCGAAAGTCCATAAAAATCTTGCTTCAACTGCTAAAAAAATCATTGAACAAGAGAGAGTTATTCTGCAAGACCAAAAAAAGATTCAGGAGCTTCAACTTGAGCTTAGTCTGAAAGAGCAGAAATACCAAGAGAACCTACAAGAACTTAAAGTCCTTAGGCAGTCTCAAGAGAACCTGGAAAAAACACAAGAGAAACTGCGTCAAGACCTAGCCTTCATGTTAGCCAAAAATGTCTCGCTCTCATTAATCATGGATGATGAAAAAGTCAAAAATGCACAAGGGCTTATCACTGAAGAGGTCTTTGACTCACTTAATGAAATCACTCAACAGAACATCTCTGTTCTGCAGAACAACTTTTCTTCCAACTCCAAAAGGATGGAAGGTATCCAAGAGAAGATCACCTCACTAAAAGAGTCCATTGATATCATTGATTCAAAGCATAAAGAGGTATTAGCCGTCACCAAAAAGAAAAAGCAGGAACTGGCAAAGCTAAAAGAGCAGAAAAACAGCTACAGGGCCTCTGTTAAGAAGCTTCTTAAACAACAGAACTCTCTTAAAAATGAGCTGGCAAAGCTCAATATTATCAAAGAAGATGAGGAAGCTAAGCGAATCGAACGAGAAAAGGAAAAAGTACGTCTTGCACAACTTGAAAAAGAACGTCATTCAAGAGCCAAGCCAACCGACTCATTACCTAAGGTCAAGACAAAAACGGATGCCTATCACTCTGTGAAAACAAAAAAATACCTTGGAAAAAAAACCATTGCGCCACTGGATGATTTCACCGTTGTCAAAGAGTTTGGTCCTTATGAAGATCCGATCTACCATATCAAAATTTTCAATGAGTCTATCTCTTTAAAACCAAAAGACTCAAATGCCAAAGTCAAAAACGTACTCAATGGAAAAGTCATCTTGGCAAAAGAGACCAGCATGTTGAATAATATCGTCATCGTCGAGCATGACAATGGTATGCATACCATTTATGCACACTTGGACAAGATTGCTCCTACCGTCAAAAAAGGAAAGCGCTTGAAACAGGGCTCCATCATAGGTCGGGTCAATGATGAGCTAATGTTTGAAGTCACTCAAAAGAACTTTCACATCAACCCGTTGCAGCTTATAGCAATGAAATAAGGCCTAGGCGAAAGTATACTGATGTTCTGGATGCTTTTTTAACAACGATTCTTTCAACCATGGTTCAAGTTCTTCTTTATTATTGAAGATCTTGATATTCCAGCTACTTAAGTTCAAAAAGAGCTGCCACAATTCCGCCAGAATAGAAGAGACGTCTTCACCGGTTACAATAGCAACAGTCACACCTGGATTTATCTTTGCATTTTCAAGGCTCTTTTGAGCTATTATCTTCACATCATCTAACGTTATCGTCACATAAGTAGCCTCAGTAAAATCAACAATAGAATAGGTATATTTTATAAGTTTATCAATCGGTTGATCAAAGTGCTGTGTCAATACATCGACAAATTCTTCGCCTGTAACTCGATCCGTTCCTTTGATAAGGGTTCCCAGTCCCTTATCCAAGTCATCCATTGTTATTGGCATTTATTTACTCCTGCTTGATGAGTATATTATAGCCAAGAAATATAAACTTTAGAGTTTAATATTTTTCCATCTTCCCAAAGCAAAGACATACCAGAAAATGCCGCCTTTAATAAAGGTCTCAGTGATCATCACGATGTATATCCAAAATATATCATCGGTTACTGTACTGACATAAAGAGCAGGAGCAACACGCAAAAATACTAGCGAACCTACATTAATATAGAGTGTCGTTTTGGTTGCACCTGCTCCTCGAAGTGCTCCGCTTAAAACAAAGGTGATGGCCAATGGAATCTGAGATATACCCACCAACCATAAATACAAAGAAGCCAATTCAATCGTCTTCTCATCCTGTGTAAAAAAAGCACAAAAAAACTCAGGTATAAAGATCAAGAATAATCCTATGAATCCCATAAACCCTGCAGCTATCTTAGTGACTGTAAGAGCCTCGCTGTGAGCAAGTTGAGGGTTTTTAGCTCCAAGTCCCTGCCCAACCAAAGCCATTGCGGCGATAGAGAAACCAAAACCCGGCATAAAGGCGATTCCTTCTACACGTAAACCGACCTGATAACCGGCTAACGCCTCCGTTCCATACTTTGTAATGACCATTACAAAGACCATAAAAGTACTTACGGTTATAAAGCGTTCTACACTCGCGGGTATACCGATCTTAAAAATACTTCTCATACTTTCGATTGAATAATAGGCATAAAACTGCAATGCACAGCTCTTTCTAAAGACCATAAAAAAGTAGATCAGGACATTAAAGCCATAAGAGATGACCGTGGCAATTGCTGCACCCTGCACACCCATGGCATCAAATCCAAAATGTCCAAATATAAGCGTGTAGTTTAAAAAGATATTCAACAGAGCCGAAGCGATCTTGATATACAGAGATATCTTCGTTTTTGAAGCAGCACTGAGAGCATTAAAAAAAAGTGCGTCTAAAAAGATAAACGGCATGCCTAAAGAGAGTATGCCAAAATAGACATTACCCAAATTAGCGACTGCTTCACCTGCTCCCATCCACAGATAAAAATCTTTAGCGCCAAGATAACCTACAAGTAATGAAACAACAGAGAGTATCAAAGCAAGGAGTAAAAGATTAAAGAAAGCAATATTCGCCCTATGAAAGCGTCTTGAGCCTATATATCTTGCGATAACCGCATTTCCCCCGACTATATAAATAGTCATTACCGC
>JBFESZ010000079.1:0-9496 GCA_041548245.1 Sulfurimonadaceae bacterium | reverse complement strand
TTCTTGGGCGGCGGTATGGGCTCTGCACGTGAATACAGTGAGAAGATGGCTGAAGATATGGATCAGCATATTAAATCTGAACTGGAAAAGCATTATGAAGATGTCAAAGCATCTTTAAACGTGTATAAAGATGCTATCGAGACTATGGTGGCATCACTTTTTGAAAAAGAGACGATCGACGGTGATGAGGTTCGCAAGATCATCTCCGACTTTGAAAAAGCCAATGGTCTGCAATCGCGCTTGCAGGTATCTAATGAAGATAACGAGAAAAAAGAAGAACCCGTTGAAGAGACAACGGCAGAAACTGAAAGTAGGGACGAGTGAATATACGTACTGACACCTTTATCATATCTCGTAATGGGTGGGACATTATTGCTCCCCTAGGTGTCTTGACCCTTCTGCTTCTTCTATCTATCGGCTTGGAATTCTCAACCTTTTGTTTACTGCTACTGCTTGCCTTTATCATATATATCCATCGTAATCCGGAAAGGATATCGACCTTTGGACAGAACGGTTCTATTCTGGCTTGTATTGATAGTCGTGTAAAAGAGATTATCTCTATCGATAAATCGCCCATTGACGGGAAACCGGGATTTGAGATTGTCTTGGAGTCTGGTTACACGGATGTAGCAGTCCTTCGTGCACCGGTCAATGCCATAATGCATGTAGAGAAACTTCAGCGTGGCGCAATGCTGAGTTCAAAGTCACATTTGTCAGAGTTGAATGAGACCGCAGATGTCCGTTTTAGCTCACCGGTAGGAGATATTCTTATTCGCCATAGCCTGGACTCATGGACGCGACCTTTGCGTTTTTCCATTGAAGGTGAAATCAATCAGAACCAGCGTTACGGCTATATGCTCAGTGGAAGAACGTCGGTATTCTTACCCTCTAACTCACGGGTTGCTGTCAAAGAAGGAATGACGCTAAAAGCAGGCGAGTCGGTAATAGGCTTTTTCAGTGAAACAGCCTAAGCAACTTATCTATATTCTTCCCAATCTTTTTACGGCGTCAAGCATATTCTCGGGCATGATGAGTCTGATTATGAGTTCATCCGGGAAGTTCGAATACGCTTCATGGCTTATCGTATTGGCATTGATATTTGACGGTCTGGACGGTCGTGTCGCACGTATGACAAAAACAACATCCAAATTTGGTCTGGAATTTGACTCATTGGCGGATATCGTCTCGTTCGGTGTTGCCCCGGCCATGCTGTTGTACCAATATTGCGGAGTCGATTATGGACGTTTTGGTATGGTGGTAAGCGGCTTGTATGTTGTCTTTGGTGCCATACGCCTAGCACGGTTTAATGTGATGACTTCAGATGTGGAACCTTCTGTCTTTATCGGAGTGCCTATACCGACCGCAGCAGTTTTTATCTCGATATTGGTTTTGCTTTATGAGAAATACAGTTTTGAGGTTCATATACCTCTTTTATTGGCGATGCTTTTCGTCGCAGTCTTGATGGTCAGCAATATCCGTTACCCTAGCTTTAAAAAAATAGATCTGGAAAAAGCCAATTTTATCAAGGTCTTAGTAGGCTTGGTTATTTCCGCTTCATTGATCTTTATCTATCCGGTTGAATCCCTGGCGATTTTGATCTCTGTTTATCTGATTTTTGGTTTTGTGCGTGCAAGCCTCTATTTCATCAGACAATTGCGTAAGAAGTCACGTCAGAACAATGAAATTGAGTAGAATACAAGGGAGTTAAACCCCGCTGTACTATTTTAAAAGTTTATGGCTTGGCTATCTTAAAGTTGAAGTATTGTGACTGAAAGTTGACATCTTTAATACGTTTGAATGAGATAACGGCAGCGGCATTGTTCTTGGTCTGAAGATAAAGAAGGCCAAGCGCAAAACGACTCTCTTTATGTTCAGGGTTCTTTCTACGTGCCAACTCCAACAAAGCAATAGCATTGGCCGGATGATTGGCTGCTGTTGCAGCAATAGCACCTAAAAAGAGGGTGTTGGAATCTTGTTGTTTGTGGTTGTCAATCAGTTCATTATAGAGGGTATAAGCCTCTTCAAAATCCTGTGTATAGATATTTACCAGACCCAACGCCTGCAGGACACCGACAGGTCTCTCTTTTTCCATTAAGGATTTTTCTCTGAGTGCCTGTTGAAGTGGACGAAGCGAACCTGTGAATTGTGCATATTGGGTGTAAAGCTGTTTGGTAATAAAAGGACCGTAATAGTAATCATCCATATTGAACTTCTGACGTTTCAGATGAGCAATCGCTTTTCGTGCAAAGATTTTTTGTTCATCTTTTGAAAAATGGGTGTCGATATAAAGTAAATGGGGAAGTATATCGTTTGGCAACAGTTTGGTCAGTCTTTGCGAATATTGCTGTGATTCTGACTCTCTTCCCATGCTCATGGCAATAAGAGTGTCAAAGACAAGATAAAAAGGCCGCTCTTTTTTCTTACTCTCCATCCACTGATAAGTAGCAGGAAAGTTGCCTTCTTTGAAATGGATAAGTGCTCGGTAAAGATTGAACTCTTCACTCTTTGGTTCCATGGAAAGGTCATGTTTTATTATCTTGGCAAGGGTTTCATGCTCTTTACTCAGTAGTTTGGATGTCATCATCGCAAAGATACCGGAGAGGTAGTTTTTTGCATCAAGATGATAAGACTTTAGAAAGTGTTTATGAGCCAGTTCGATCTGTCCAAGTTGTGCGTAGGTCAGTGCAAGGTCGTAATGGACAATAGAGTGACGCGGGTATAGTTCAGCGATCTCTTTTAAATTCTCATTCGCTTCTTGAAGATGAAAGTTGAGTGCAGACTGTATGGATTTGGCAATATTGAAATTGACTTTTGAAAGGGAAGCACTTTGACTGAGGTATTCGCTTGCATCCGTTACATTGTCTATAAAGACATTGGCATTTCCCTTTCGGATATAGGAGATGGTTTGATTAGCGTTAAATATTTTATAGGGGGTAAAATAAAAAAGAATCTGGTAGATATTGGATTCGTTATGGATAATGTTCTCATGAAAGTTCTGTTGAGCAAGGTTGATGTCAAAAAGGGACTCTTTCAGGTAGGTTTGTACCGGATAGTATTGATAGACCTCTTCGGGATACATCGCCGTAATATTGTCCAAGAGCGTAGCAGCATCTTGGACTTGACCGGATTTTAAATTTACAAAACTCAGGGCAAGCTGGCTTTTTACAGGTTCTAATCCCTGTTGGATAGCAAGCCGTAGATATTTCTTTGCCAGTGTAAGGTCACCGAGGTTGGCATATAATAATCCGAGGCTAAGGGCACTATCATCCGGATTGGCCTTTTCCAAGCCGGCAATGGCTTTTTGATATGAAGAGAAAAGAAGGTTTATTTTGGCGTAGAGTTGTTCTTGAGTCTTGGTATACTCGTCAGAGCTTCTGTGTTTGAGCGGTGAGAGTGCTTCAAGGTAGTTCTCTTGATAGAAATTAATAAGGGCATAATAGTAAGAATACATAGGGGAAGCGGCTTCTTGCGGAAGATAGCTATGAGCCCGGTTGATATAGGAAGTGAACCTTTGTTTGTCTCCTAGTGCCAAGGAAGCGACAGCCGCATTGATAGCACTGACACAGAGGTTTTGATTGTCCTTGATCGCCTTGTCAAAATTTTCAATTGCACTTTCATACTGTTTGTCTTGCATCTGTGCAACACCAAGGTTGTAGTAAGAGATGGACTCGCTGTAGGTCGCTATCTTCTCATAAAGTTTAAGGGCAGCTTCTTTGTTGTCTTCTTGATACAGTATATTGGCCCGTTTGATCATCTGTTCAAGCTCGGAAGGAGACAAGCGTGTTGTATCTTCTGCAATGGTCTGTTCTTCTGTGAGTTCGATCTCTTCCTGGTAATGTTTCTTCTTATCACCGTCAGATAAAAGAAAGGCGATCAGTAGCGCAAAAAGCAGAAAAATCACTGCCCCGATAATCATATAGGTTTTATTTGAAGTCGTAGAAGGCGTTACTTCTTCGTATCGCTTTTCAAAGGTAGCAATCCCTGCGGCTTCCTCCTCTTCAATGATGATTATCTCTTCTTCTTGTTCCGCCACACACTTCCTTCATTTTTAAAAAAATCAACTATTAATACTTCAGAGTATTGGTACTTTCTGTCGTTGTTATGAGAGTTCCCCATATAGCGGGAATTGAACACTCGACTGAAAGGTCAGACCCATTTAATGTACGTATTAAAGTGGTTTTTTTCGATCAAATACACATTATTATACTTAAATACAAGCAATTTTAATACCATGATATGGTTTGATATTAAAGATATACTCGTGAAGTCTTTAGGTATCTATTATTCATTAGAGTAGATATAAAAAGAATAGAATAAAAGCAGGTGGTAAATAGGCAGTTAAGTTGGTTTATTAAATAGAAATGAACTCTCCTATTTCTTTTTTTATTTCTTGCTGGATAATCAAAGCATTTAAGTAATATTCTAATTGTTTTTTCTTGACTTCCAATGCTCCTATTTCACGTTGATTGACTTGAAATAGATCACTTGACCCGACGCTATATTTTTTGTTTTCGGCTTCTTCTAGTGATTCAGCTATACTCGTCTCCTGTTTGCCCAGAGTGATATTTTTATTGACCATGTTTAATGAATAGATTAAATTGTTTAGATTGGTTTTCAAATCTAAGGTCAATTGATCTTTTTCTTTTTCAAGTTTGGTGATACTTTTTTGTATCTCTACTCTCTTTCCCTCATATCTTCGCCTTTCTAAGGGTATGTCCAATTGAAATCCAAACTTTATCCCTTCTTTGTAGTTGACATCATGGACGCCATAGGCAAAAAGATCAAATTTTGGATACTTAGATAGATTATTATAGTTTGTGTCTAGATTCAGTCTGCTTTTTTGAGTATCAAGGGCTTTAAGATCGGGCCTATTCTTTATGGCCTTAGTGATCATATCATCTAAGTCTAGATTATCTGTTCTTAATGTTTTCAACGAAGGCAGTTCATAGTGCGTATTAAACGAATTTTCGGAAAGGTTTATATATTTTAAAAATATCTGTAAGGCTTGTCTATAATTACTCTGAGTTGTCAGTACTCTTTGTTCACGGCTGATGATTTGTTGTTGTGATTCAAGAATTGCAATCTCTGGAATATCTCCGTGATGAACTCTTTCTTGAATAAAGTGATCTCTTTTTTTTGCTTTAAGCAATAGTTGCTCTTCAAGTTTTAGCAATTCATGATGATACAAAAGGCGATAATATAAGCTCACAACGTGCGAATATAGGTTTCTTAGATTGTTTTGTGCGTTAAATGTTGATTGACGGGCATTTATTTTTGTGGCATCGAGGGTATATTTGCGTTCATTGATGTCATTCAAGAGGGAAGTAACAGGCACTTTTATTCCGATGCGGTATTCCCCTTCATCACCCGTTTTGATATTGTTGTATTCTTGAGTACCTTCTGCTTGCCTATAGCCTATGATAAGTTCGATGCCATTTTCTATAGGTTTGCTTAAAGCTATATCGGCAAACTCTCCCGTACTTACGGGGTAATCTTTTTTATCATAGTCTGCTGATAGTTTTGTATCAAAGTTACCGTGAGCTGTTGTGACACGTGCCGTATCGATGTATTGTTGTGCTATAGCCCCATAAATATAGGGATTGTCTTTTTTCAGGTAGTCTTCAAGATGATCAACTGTAAAGATTTCTTTACACAAAGCATCATATGTAAAAAGAAAAATAGCCAGAGAGTAGCCTAGGATACTTTTGTGCATTATTTCTTCTCCGGAGTAACCATTTTAGAAGGGAATGCATTCAACAGTCTCCAAATCTCATACCAAATGGGTACATCCGAAAGAGCAACCCACGCGGTTGCATTAGTACCTACTCTCAGCTCTTCCTGGGAAGGCCATGGTTCATTGGGGTCTTCTACGACATAGGCGAAGTAAGCACCTTGTTCATGCAGAATGGGATCGATTTTTTTAATAATGCCTCCAAAGGTTCCAAAGCGTATTGTCGGCCATCCGGGAATATGCAATACAGGCCATCCGTGGAATCTGATTCTGACAGGGAGTCCTTCTTTGATGAGTGGCATATTAAAATCTGATACTTTGAGTAAAAGAGAACTTGTAGTCACATCGGGTGAAAAACGAATGATAGGTTGGCCTCTTTTGATATAAGTGTTTTTGTCATTTTCCAATATACGCATTACAACACCATCTTTTTGCGAAATAACTGAGGATGTCTCATATCTGGCAATTTCTGAAAGATGTTTTTCGTAGTCTCTTTTGAGAATATTCAAACGCGTTTCTACCGATAACATGTTGTTCTCAAGCGTTCTTATCTGATTCTCAATCTCTTCTAAAAACTGTCTCTTTTCTTGTTGTATGATTGACAGATGACGTTTTTGAACTTCGATATCTATTTTAATCTTATCGACTTGTGTCTTTGTATTAATATAACGGTTTTCTGCATTCTCATAGTTCTTTTTGGATTCGATGTTTTGAAGATAGAGTTGCTTTATGCGGTTAAAATTATTAGATGTTACCTCAAAGTTTTTATTTTCAGCCTTATATTTAAGTTGTAGGCTTTTTAATTGTTCTTCTGCTTGAACATAACGTTTATCATACAACTCCGAGCGTATTGATTTTTGATTAAGCAGACTGGCATCTTTTTGTTTTAGTACTATTAATTCATTTTCTGTATTTTGGCGTTGCAGTTCAAAATCTTCTTTCATCTTGTAAACGCGTGTTTTATACTCTTTATCAGGATCAATCATGTCAAAAAGCTTCATCCCTTTTTTTACATGTTCATCCTCGGAGACATAGTAACTCTCAATAAAACCATCAATGGGAGCAGAAATCAGCTGTACTCTCTCTCTAGGATCATACGCTATAAGAGTTCCTTCCCCCTCGACAGTCTGCCTCCAAGGTAAGAAAAGAATGGCTATAAAGAAAAGAATAAGAACAAAAGTAAAACGTCCAATACGATTCACAAAAGGATGTGTTTGGACAAGCTGTAATGAATCAAATTCAAACTTATCCATGTTTTTTCTCCTCCAAGCTAACTGATAATTTATTGACTTTATAGAGCCCTTCGATCATGTCATAGATATAATCGAGTTGTTTTGCAAACCCTTTTAAGGCATAAGTGATAGATGTTACGACAATCTCAGCTGCGACGAACTCTCCTAAAGGCAGGTTGCCATGAATCACTAGATAGCCTCCTATGATTAAAAACATACTGAAAATGAACCCTTCTGAAAAAAAAGTGAATCCCAATTGTCTGATGATGATTTTAAACATCTTCTGTCTGGTCTGCGCATATGTGCTTAAGTAGCTGTTGAAGGTTGAAAGTGTTTCGTTTTGAGGGGCCTTTTCTTCGTTGATGTGCTGCAAGAAATAAATTGTGTTATGTTTTGCATCTGAACGCTCTAACGCGATTTGTACGGCATTGTATCCGAGAAAATACAGAGTGATAATATAAACAGAAAAAAAGAGAAGACCTGTTCCAAAAAGAATGGGATCAAAAGCAAGCAGTAAAAAAAGACTGACAAAGATTTTAACAACCAGCCCCATCCCATCAAGCAAAAGGATAGGGAAAAACTTTTGAATCGATGTGATGTCAAAAAAATAGTTCATCAACTTTTTATGACTGATGGGATTATTATTGTTTTCCTGATTTAGACGCAGGGCCTTTGTGGCAATGTCAATTCCTGTTTTTAGAAAAACTTTTTGTTGAAACTTTTCAACAATATACTCTTTTAGCAGTTGTAAAATTGTAATAAACACAAACAAAACAAGTACGATTGAGCCTAAAACAACGATTGAGAGTGAAGCATGTGCCAATACACTGTTGATAACAATAGCTGATGCAAGAGGGATGGATAGAACAAGAATCGCATCAATGACTGAATAATAGAATAAATGAAAAATATTTTTTCGATCTTCTTGAATAATCTTTTTTACATAATTAATAATCATATCGTTGAGTTTCAAATATATATCCTTTTTAATTGATAAACTCTGTAGTCAAACATCTAATCGGGTGATTTATACATGCTATACAAAAATAATTCTAGTATGTATATGCAACATTATATACATGCCTATATAGTGAAAACTTTTATATTTTATATTTGTGTCATAACAACATAAAAGTTTAAAAAAAGATAGACGGCAAAAAGGCAGTTGTATTGTTTTTTGTATTGATTATATGTTGGTTCTTACTGCTTGTTATATGACATATAAATTAGATTTACTAAATTGCCAGTTTCTTATTAACCAGAATCTATAAACACTTAACTAAAACCTGGTGTTGATAATGAGTCATTGTATACACATTGAAGTTTGTATGAAACCTTATGGTAAGATGGTTTATAGTTATTTACTAGATGTAGCACGAAATATGGAGGGATATATGAAGTTTTTGATATCCATTTTGTTTGTTTTAGCAACGGCTTCGTATTCGGCAGAATCTTCTGAAGTGCTTCCTAAAGATTCGTCAAGATTATTCTATGCCTATCTTGGCATAGGAGATAATATTAGTAAAACAGACTCAGATAATCTGAAAAATATTGATAGTAGTCCAGGTGAATGGGAAATTGGCATAGGTCGTTACGTTACTGAGAATATTTCTGTTGATGGCATTTTTGAGTATTGGGGACAACGTTATGAACGAACCGATGGCATAAGTCTTCCCAATACCTATAACAATAACATTCAAGTCACTAATATGGGGCTTTCTATTGCTACTGTTTATCACTACAAACGCAATCCATTTCATACTCATATTGGGTTGGGTGCAGGTTACTTTAATTCAAGTGTCCTTGTTACTGATCCAGGTTCAGGTAAATATACAGAAGCAGGAGCACCATCAAGTAAATGGCTCGTTGGGTATCATGCAAGCATAGGTTTTGATTATTGTGTGGGAGAAGAGTTTTGGATTGGTTTGGAACTAAAATATCGTATGCTCAATGCTGATTTTGGAGCGTACACGCATGGTGAAGCCGATGTTGGAGGAACCTACCTATATTTTGTGATCAAAGGTCCATGAGATTAGACATTTAGATCATCTAAGTTTACAGTCTCAAGATGAAATAAAAAATACAAGAACACTTGACATATCAGGTAGTAAACTCTGCCTGTTTTTGAGAAAACAAGAATTTCTTAGCGAATATAAGGTTTATATATTGATAGAGTTTGTTGTGAACTTATTTAGAGATTTAAGATAACATCATGTCTTTTCAATAGGCATAATGATAGTGAACTTTGCTCCATTTTCTGTATTCTCAGCGCTTAATTTGCCATCACAGTGATCTTCTATAATAGTTTTACTCATGTAAAGTCCGATTCCACTGCCATTAAATGACCCTTTTGTTGTAAAATATGGATCAAAAACTTTAGGAAGTATATCCGGTTCTATCCCACCAGCATTATCAGAGATAGACAGACAGTAATTATCATTTTCTCTGTATGTTTTTATAAAGATTATTGGCTCATCTATTTGTCTTTCTTGAAAAACATCTAAGGCGTTTTTAAATAAGTTCATTAATACTT
>JBFESZ010000078.1:0-9697 GCA_041548245.1 Sulfurimonadaceae bacterium | reverse complement strand
TGTTTACCTTTAGGTCTTAATGATGAAAGTATATCTAATAGGTTACAATTTCACACTTATAAAATTGAAAGATAGATATGAAGAAATTAGTTGTCAAAAATTCTGCGGCCAAAAAACTACGCCTCTTTAATCCATGGGTGTATCAAAATGAGATCGCGATGCTTCCTGAAGGTTTGAAAGAAGGAGAACTGGTCGAAGTAGTCAATCTTAAACAAGAGAGTTTTGGAATCGGCTATGCAAATACACGATCGATGATAACACTGCGTATGCTTTCATTTAAAAATGAAGCCATCAACGCAGAATGGATCAAAGAGAAGCTCTCGTATGCCATTCGTTCACGTAATCATATTTTAGAACATTCCAATTCATGTCGGATGGTGCATTCTGAGGCAGACAATCTGGCTGGGCTTATTGTCGACTTTTATGATGGTGTACTTAGTGTCGCTATCAATACTGCAGGAATGGAAAGGTTCCGAAAAGAGATCATTGACGCACTTGTAGAGATTGTAGATCCTATCGGGATTTATGAAAAATCGGATGAACATGCAAGGGAAAAAGAGGGCCTTGAGACAAATAATGGTGTGCTTTACGGAGAAGTTCCTGATCTAATTGAGGTAGTAGAGTTCGGTTGTGCTTTTGGCCTGGAGCTCAAAAGTGCTCAGAAAACAGGTTTCTATCTTGATCAGCGTTTTAACCATGGGATACTGACGGAATATATTGATGAGACTACGACGATGCTGGACCTGTTTTGTAATGTCGGTGGGTTTGGGATGCATGCGCTTAATGCTGGCGCGGCAAAAGTCACTTTTGTCGATATCTCCAAGCAGGCAATTGAGCAGGTCAAGAAAAACATGCTGCTTAATGAGTTTGAAGAGGAAGCAGCTGTTTGTGTGGCTGAAAATGCAATGGACTATATCAAGACCTTGGCAGACAATAAAGCATTGTATGACATCGTTGTTCTTGACCCGCCTTCTTTTGCAAAGACGAAAGAGCAGGCCAAGGGTGCCATCAGTGGGTTTAAGCATCTTATGCTTAATGGGATAAAAGTCTGCAAGCCGGGTGGAATCATCGCACTTTTTTCTTGTTCGTATCATGTCGGTATGGATGAGTTAATAGAGATAAGTCTGGAGGCATCCAGAGATACGGGAAAGCAGCTTAAAGTCTTGGAACATATGTATCAGGATAAGGATCATCCTTATGTCCTCAATATTCCAAACTCACTCTACCTGAAGGGTCTTCTGTTTCAGGTAATGTAATTATTACTGCGTTAGAGTGCAGGTGAAAACTCACAAAAGGAAAAAAATATGAAACTATTGTCAATGATTATGATCGTGTTGATAGGTAGTGCTGTTTTACAGGCGGCAAGCAATGAATCAGTGACTCTTGCTGGTCAAAAGATCAGGCTCTTTGGAGAAATGTTAGAGGTTGGAGACAGTGCTCCTGTTATCAAGTTGATCAGTTCTGATCTGAGAGAGGTCAGTGTCGGTGGCAAGACAAAAGAGACGCAGGTACTTGTGGTTGTGCCAAGTATCGACACACCGATCTGCGATTTGGAAGCGCGTACCTTTAATGAAAAAGCTGCATCCATGAATAATGTCCATATAACTGTTGTTTCAATGGACCTTCCTTTTGCAGGTAAGCGTTATTGTGCAGCACATGGCATTGATAATATAACAGTGGCTTCTGATTTTCAAAATAAAGCGTTTGGCAAAGCCTATGGTACATTGATAGACGATGGGATCTTAAAGGGAATAGAAGCACGGGTGATCTTTGTCATTAAAGACGGGAAAGTGACGTATAGACAGTTGGTCCCTGAGATCAAACAAAAACCAGATTTCGAGGCTGTATTGAAGGCTATCTAGTTAAGAAAGCCCTGCTACAATTGCGTTCATGATTGCAAACATGGACCGCGGAATACTTTTTATGCTTTTAAGCGCATTGATCTCAGCTCTCAACGGGGCTGTCGCAAAAGTCCTTTCCGAGGACCTTAGTGCGCTTGAGATAGTCTTCTTCAGAAACTTGATTGGTGCATTTCTTGTACTTTATACATTGAAACATACGGCTCCTACATTACAGGGCGGAAAGTTTCACCTGCTGTTTATGCGGGGTTTTTTCGGTTTTTCTGCGATGATCCTCTTTTTTTATACGATCACGGCAATCCCATTGGGTGAAGCGATTACCCTGAATAAGACTTCACCGCTTTTTGTCTCCGTCCTTGCTTATTATCTTTTGGGCGAACATCTGAGCAAAAGAGCGATTTTGGCATTGCTGATAGGTTTTTTAGGGGTAATATTTATTACCAAACCCTTTGGCTTTTCAATCTCTTATGAACATTTTTTCGGAGTGCTTGGCGGATTTTTTGCCGCGGCGGCATATGCGACGATAAAGAAGATAAAAGATATATACGATACGCGGGTCATCATGCTCTCTTTTATGGGAGCAGGGACATTGTTCCCTGTACTGCTTTTTATTCTTGCTCCCTTGATAGATCCACCGGAATATCTGGGTTTTTTATTTGCACCTTTTAGTCTGGACTACGGTATACATGTGTGGTTGCTTATCGGTTTTATGTCATTGATATCGACACTGTCACAGTGGTTGCTTACTAAAGCCTATAGTCTTTCCAAAGCAAGTATCATCGGTGTGATCTCTTATACAAACATCCCTTTTGCGATAGGCTTTGGTTGGATGCTGGGAGATGTTTTTCCTGACTTTTTGACATTTTCGGGAATAGGATTGATTGTCCTCGGAGGTGTTTTGGTCAGTAAGGCGAAATAGAAGATCAAAGACAGAAGAAAATAGCGGTTTTTCTTCTTTGAATGGTGTTCTAGAAATCAGCTGAGGCAGAAAACTTGACGTTAAGACCCGACAGCTTTGTGCGGGTCTTTGAATTCTGCAAGTTTTGAAAACACGCGACCTGCAAACTTATCGACATCAACGGTGACACCGATGAGCATACCCAGGATAAAAGCGATCCCAAACCCTATTATTAGTGATAGTTCCATGATGTATCCTTTCTAATGATATAGAAGACATTTTAACTCCATTCTTGAGGATGAGTCAATTAAATCATGCTAATAGCTATGATCGTTAAGTCACAGTTAAAAAGTAAGTAGAGGTGTAAGAAGAGAGTCTTTATCTCTTCTTTTTTCAAGCGTTGACAAGTTGTTCGATCTGTCCAACAATGCTTGGATCTTCGAGTGTTGAGATGTCTTGAGTGATTTTCTCGCCTTTAGCTACTGCGCGTAGGATACGTCTCATGATCTTTCCTGAACGTGTTTTCGGAAGTCCGGGTACGAACACGATGTCATCACAGATAGCGATATTACCGATCTCTTTCTTTATAATATCATTAATTGCTTTGACCTCTGCAACTTCATCGGCAAGGCCCTGATCACTTTTTAACACAACATAAGCGAAGATGCCTTCGCCTTTGATCTCATGCGGTTTTCCAACCACGGCGACTTCAGCAATATTATCGTTCTTTTTTATAGCGGCTTCGACTTCAGCTGTCCCCATTCTGTGTCCTGACACATTGATGACATCATCCGTTCGACCAGTGATGGTAATGTATCCGTCTTCATCATAGTTGGCACCGTCACCTGTGAAATATACCGGTTTCCCATCTTTTTTGACATCACCAAAGTATGATTTTTTAAAGCGTTCAGGGTCTCCCCATACACCACGAATCATTGAAGGCCAAGGACGGGTGATACACATGTAACCGCTTTCGCCTTTACCTACTCTCTTACCTGTTTCAGGATCGAGTATCTCTCCCATTATGCCAGGAAGCGGGAAAGTCGCGCAAGCTGGTTTTATTGGTGTCGCACCCGGAAGTGCAGAGATGATATGCCCCCCTGTTTCAGTCTGCCAGTAGGTGTCGACGATTGCACATTTTGAAGCACCGACTTCTTCGTAATACCACTTCCATGCCGGTGGATCAATAGGCTCACCCACAGTCCCAAGTACTTTAAGCGAGCTAAGGTCGTATTTCTTAGGTTCATCTTTACCCTCTTTGTGTAAGACACGAATAGCAGTAGGGGCTGTATAAAACTGGCTGATTTTGTGCTCTTCAACCATTTTCCATGGGCGGCCGGCATCGGGGAAGGTGATAACGCCTTCAAACATCACCGTTGTCGCACCCATTGCCAGGGGACCATAAACAATGTAGGTATGACCCGTAATCCAGCCGATATCAGCAGTACACCAGTGTGTCTCATTCTCCTTGACGTCAAATACCCATTCCATCGTCATCTGTGCCCATAGGATATAACCGGCACTGTTGTGTTGAACACCCTTTGGCTTGCCAGTTGAACCTGAAGTATAAAGTAGAAATAGGGGGTCTTCGCTCTCCATCGGCTCTGCTTCACATTTGCTTGATTTGTCTTTGATCAATTCGCTGTATGAGTAGTCACGACCCTCGATCCAGGTTATCTCTTCACGGTTTCTTTCTACGACCAGGACCTTTTCTACAGGAGTATTGCCTAAAAGTGCTTGATCTACCACCGGTTTTAGCATATAGGGTTTTGTCTTTCGATAAGCACCGTCAGCTGTGATAACGACTTTAGCCTGGGCGTCTTCGATTCTGTCTTTAAGTGCTTCGGCGGAGAATCCACCAAATACGATGGAATGAATCGCACCGATCCTTGCACATGCGAGCATTGCATAAGCTGCTTCGGGGATCATTGGCATGTAAATGACGACTCTATCACCCTTGGTGACACCAAAGTCCTCTTTCAAGAGATTCGCAAGTCTGTTGACATGGTTGTAAAGATCCAGATAGGTGATTATCTCTTTGTCTCCCCTGTCTCCTTCAAAGATAATGGCTGCCTTGTTGGCACGAGAGTTGATATGTCTATCGATACATTGCTCTGAAACATTTAATTTTCCACCTTCAAACCATCGGACAAAAGGCATGTCTGACTCATCCAGAACCTTTGTGAATGGTTCGATCCAGTCGATCTTCTCTTTGGCGTACTCTCCCCAGAAGCCTTCATAATCCTCTTCAGCTTTTTTACAAAGAGCATAATACTCCTGCATATTTTTAATACGTGCCTCTTTGGCAAAGTCGGCATTAGGTTGAAATAGTGGTTTTTTTTCTGATTCACTCATTTTTTTCCCTGTTAAAATCTATTATGGCGCAATGATAGCTTAGCGCTTTTATGTTTGTCATTAATTGTATCAGCAAAAAAGAGACTTTAGCCTTCTCTTAGCTTTAAGAAGAGAAGTCTGTTTGAGGTGGGGGAGAAAAGAAACAGTGCCTGAGTAGGCTAGCGCTTAGTGTGATGCACCTTCGGAGCCAATACCTGTTTCTGAACGGATAAATTGATGCTCAAATGCAGCTTCTTCCTCTTGAGCCCTTTGACTCTTATCTGTCACGGAGAAGATATAGATAGCAGCAAAGGCGACGATCACTGAAAACAAGGCAGGGTATTTGTACGGGAAGAGAGGCTCGGCATTTCCGAGTATCTGCACCCATACGATCGGCCCAAGGATAACTAGGATGATAGCTGTTATCAGCCCAAGGCTTCCACCGATAAGTGCACCGCGTGTTGTCAATCTGGACCAATAGATAGATAGGAAAAGAATAGGAAAATTGGCTGAAGCTGCGATGGCAAAGGCAAGACCTACCATAAAGGCAATGTTCTGCTCTTCAAAAGCAATACCCAATAAGATAGCTGTAATACCCAGCCCTACGGTAGCATATTTAGAGATTCTCATCTCTTTTTTCTGATCATGCTTTCCATCACTAAAGACGTTTGCATAAAGATCATGACTGATCGCAGAAGCTCCAGCAAGAGTGAGGCCTGATACGACAGCTAGGATGGTGGCAAAGGCAACAGCAGATATGAACCCTAAAAAAAGATCTCCGCCGACGGCATGTGAAAGATGAATAGCAGCCATATTGTTTCCACCGATGAGCGCCTTGCCCGCTTCAAGGTATTCAGGGTTGGTCGAGACCAGGACAATAGCCCCGAAACCGATAATAAAGGTAAGCATATAAAAGTAACCGATGAACCCTGTCGCGTAGAAAACTGACTTGCGCGCTTCTTTGGCATTACCGACAGTAAAAAAGCGCATCAAAATGTGTGGCAGACCTGCTGTACCAAACATCAAGGCTACGCCCAGAGATATTGCAGAGATAGGATCAGAGACCAGTCCTCCCGGTGCCATGATCGCTTCTGCCTTGGGGTGTACAGCGATGGCCTTTGCAAAAAGGCTCTCCAATGAGAAACCCATGCTTTTTATTACCATAAAGGCCATAAAGGTAGCACCCGAGAGAAGTAAAACGGCTTTGATGATCTGTACCCACGTGGTTGCAAGCATACCGCCAAAGGTGACATACAGGACCATCAAGATACCGACCAGAAAAACCGCGACCTCATAATCAAGACCGAAAAGCAGCTGTATAAGTTTTCCTGAACCTACCATCTGCGCGATAAGATAAAGGGTCACTGTCGCAATAGCACCGAAGGAGGCCAGGGTGCGGATCGGTTTTTGCGAGAGTCGATAAGAAGCGACATCCGCAAAGGTAAACTTTCCGAGATTACGAAGTTTTTCTGCAACCATGAACAAGATGATCGGCCAACCTACCAAGAAACCGATGGAATAGATAAGACCATCATATCCATTGGCATAGACAAGAGCTGAGATACCCAAAAAAGAGGCGGCGGACATGTAGTCTCCTGCAATAGCCAGTCCGTTTTGAAAGCCGGTTATGCCTCCTCCCGCAGTATAGAAGTCTTTTGTTGTGGAGGTCTTCTTTGCTGCCCAATAGGTGATAAGGAGTGTCGCCCCTACAAAAAGGATGAACATTATAATAGCCGACAGGTTAAGTGCCTGTTTTTCGACTTCGCTGTCGAAGGCATCGGCATACAGTGAAAAAGAGAGAAGGGAGAGAAGGAGTAATTTAATCATGTGCTATCCCTACATCGTCTTTCAGACGGTGCAATATGGCATCGAATTCCCGATTGGCTCTTTTAACATAGACACCAGTGAGTAAAAAAGAGAAGAGAATGATTCCTACTCCAACAGGAATTCCCAATGTGGTGATGCCCCCTTCGCTTAGAGGCATAGCGAAAAGTGAGGGAAAATAGGCTATTGTAAGGATGAAGCTAAAGTATATGAGTAATATCATGGAAGTGAGAACCAATGAAAACTTTTGTCTTTTTTTGATCAGGGTCTGAAACTCAGGATCAGCCTTGATCTTGTCATAAATGTCTGCGTACATTAAAATCCTTGAAAACTTGTTGCGAAAATATATCATATCAATGGGTTTGATGTAAACGATTTTAAAAACTTTGAGAACTCTTTGTGTATTAGTCGTTTTATGATTTGAATCTATCATTAAAGTTTTTTACTAGCATAGTGTGATTAAGAAAAAGTGATTATAATTCCACAATTAAAAATCTATAATCTAGGAAAGAAACAATGGCATTAAAAACATTTGATTACACTGCTGAAGAGATGGCGGCATTCCAATGGGCTAAGATGACAACATCCAAAGGTGTTATGTGGTTAAAGCTTTACGGTGAAGAGACACCAAATACGGTCGCAAACTTCGCAACCTTGGCGAATGATGGTTACTATAATGGACTGAATTTCCACCGTGTTATTCCAGGTTTTATGGCACAAGGCGGGTGTCCTCACGGTACAGGTACAGGCGGACCGGGATACTCAATTGCTTGTGAGACTTCACGCAATACGCACAAGCATGTCAAAGGAACGCTTTCTATGGCTCATGCTGGACCAAATACAGGTGGAAGCCAGTTCTTCATCTGCTTTGTCTCAACACCACACCTAGACGGTGTACACACGATCTTCGGCGGTATTGAAGCTGATGATGCTGATTCTATGGCAGTACTTGACTCTATTCAGGGACAAGATACTATCGAGTCGGTAGAGATCCTGGCTGAGCGCTAAATTTTAGAGGCTTCGGCCTCACTATTTGATAAAGGTCCTATTTTGTTGGTACACATCTGTTGTTCTGTCGATTCCCACTTTTTTTTAGAAAAACTTCAGGCTGATTTTCCAGAAGAAAAACTCACAGGCTTTTTTTACGATCCCAATATCCACCCTTACTCTGAATACAGACTGCGTTATTTGGATGTTCAAAGAAGCTGTAAAAAACTTGGTATAGACCTTCTTGAAGGTGAATATGATTTTGAATCGTGGATGGACGCGGTACGTGGTCTTGAGAAGGAACCGGAAAAGGGAGCACGGTGTGAAGTCTGTTTTGACAGACGCTTTGAGGTTTCGGCAAACAAGGCCCTGGAAATGGGAGAGAAAAAGATCACGACGACCCTGCTGGTCTCTCCGTTGAAATCCCAGGAACAACTTAAACGAGTGGGTGACGCATTTTATGAGAAGAATGGGGTGGAGTTTATTGCCGTGGATTACCGTTCTGGCGGAGGGTCACAGGATCAGAGCCGTGTGACCAAAGAGGAACAGCTTTACCGCCAGGACTATTGTGGATGTATCTATGGATTGACGATGCAGCGTGATCAGCAAGGGAAGTTGATGGATGAGATGTTTTCACCTATTGGAGGACAGACACTTCCTGCTTCTATCGAAGAGAGGCTTGAACTCTATCAGCGCCGTATGGACTACGAGGACGAGGGTAAAGAATATCAGCTTGTACGTGAGAAGTTCTTGAACTATCGTCAATACAACCTAAAAATGAGCATAGATAAAAAAACGGTTGATGCTCATGCACTTATCTATTCGACACTACCTCGGAAAAAAGCCAACGGGCGAATTGAATATATCATTAATGACCTCTTTTTTATGAATCGTGAAGAGGTAAAGTTCATTACCTTAGAGAGGTTCAATGCACTTGCAAAAAGCAGTTTTAAAACAGTCAAAGAGATGATCTTTAATCCTTTGAGCGTCGAGCGTGAGATCGAGGTGCGTCAGCTCTTGTCCAACTCCTCTTATGACCTGAGTCCTATTTTTGTTTTGGATGACGTCAAAGAAGGAAAAATTGATATTTTTCTTGATGCTACGACTTATGAGGATAATAGGGAATATCTTATTCTTAAATAGTGTTAGACTGTAAAATTGGCAAAGGCTCCTTCAACACTCAGGGCACTTTTATAACGTTGGCTGGTAAGTCTTACCTTCTTTGTCTTTAGATCACAAACAGCGATACGGTAGTTCGAGCCCATATAGGGTTCGACGATACAGATTATTTTTCCTTCAAGTCCACGGGTGGCATGGATGTTCCCCTCTAGAGTGGGGAAGAAGTATTTCGGGTAGCTCAAAGGTGTGATTTCGACAATCTCGACATGTTTTCGTTTCTCAAGGCTATTAGCAATAAGTTGGGCATCTTCTAAAGAATCAAACTGAACACACCAGTCATCAAATGTCTTGTTGAAATGCTGCAGGTCTTCGTCCAAAAAACCACCAGCAGGAGATTGCAGAGCAAAAATACTCATATGTTTCTAGCCTTGATAAAGATAGGTGAGAGATAAAAGACCAGGGGCTTTATCTTTTTGAAATTGTAGCATTTTTAATAAGTGCGATAATATTTATGATTAATCACTTTGAATCAATATCACAGGCTGTTTAATACTTCTTTCATGTATAATTTCAAAAAATCATTAGACCTGTCTTCAAAGATTCTGATACGGGTTGTCTATATTTAGGAGAGTCATGCTCACTCTTGCATCATTTATCAAGCTGCTTAAAGAGTCGT
>JBFESZ010000077.1:0-9885 GCA_041548245.1 Sulfurimonadaceae bacterium | reverse complement strand
GCCTGGAAGTCTCTGGTGTTGGAGATAGAAGAGATCTCGCGGTAACAGTTTTGTCCAGGGAGCCAGACCTCAAGGTCAATAGTACGTGCTGCTGAGAAGCCCATGTCACCAGTACATAACTGCATTTGTCTGAATGGAAGACCAAGAGCTTCGAGTATGTCAGAAGCACAAGCTACCATATCCTCAAAGACCTTGTCACTTTGCTCCGGTGAAGCGATTGCTACAAGTTCGACTTTAGGGAATTGGTGTTGTCGGATAATACCACGGGTGTCACGTCCTGCAGAACCGGCTTCTTTTCTAAAACATTGGGTGTAACCTGTCATTTTTAAAGGAAGTTGTTCGATAGGGATGATCTCGTCTTGGTAAAGATTTGTTAGAGGGACTTCAGCGGTTGGAATAAGATAGAGCTCTTCGCCTTCAATACGGTAGAGGTCCTCTTCAAACTTAGGAAGCTGTCCTGTTCCTTGAAGACAGGTTGCATTGGTGATCACGGGAACGGAAAATTCTTCAAATCCTCTTTCGGCATTAAAATCAAGCATGAAGTTGATTAAGGCACGTTCGAGTTTTGCACCCATTGTCTGCATTACGGAAAAACGGCTTTTAGCCAGTTTAACACCTTTTTCAAAACTGATCCAGGCACTTTTTTCTGCCAGTTCCCAGTGCTCTTTAGGCTCAAAGGAGAAATTGCGCGGCTCAAGAACCCTTTTGATCTCGACATTTTCATTTTCATCGGCACCGAGAGGAACATCTTCATCAGGAATATTAGGGATCGCACTCAAGATAGTATTGAGCTTTTCCTCTTCGATACGTACTTCTTCTTGTTTTTGTGCTATGACGGCTTTGTTAGCATCCACTTCTGCTTTTAGTTCCGTGGTGTCACGTCCCTCTTTTTTGTAGACACCGAACAGTTTGGATTTTTCATTCTGAAGGGCCTGTGCTGCTTCAAGGGCCTGTTTTAATTCTTTGTGCACCTGATATACACTTTGAAGTTCCTGCAAGAGCATTTCATCAATATTACGTCGCTTAAGCATAGATGCGACAGCCTCAAAATCTTTATGTAAAAGCTTTATATCAATCATGGATTTCCTATGGGTAAATAATGACTTTAGTATAACAAAAGTCATGTTAAAGCTTGATGGAAGTGTGTTGAATTTGTGAGGAAATATAGTGTAAATGTAGAGTTTCAAAAATAAACGCAGTCGAAAGACTGCTATTTATCTGGCAGTGTTAGAAGCTTGTGCCAACTTTGAGCATGGTTCTTGCGTTATCGATGGTTTTACCAAACTTTGTGTTTTGTGTCCACTGGTATCGACTCTCAAGTCCTACAAAAACAGACTCTGTGACATTGTAGTGCAGGGAAGCACCTATATTTACACCGATTACAGTATCTTTTGATGTGGAAGTAGTAGTAACAAAAGGGTCAAGTAGTGTTCCGCTACCAGTAGTTACAGCTGTGTCATTTTCTGCAAAGATAACACCAAGCCCGGGTCCGAAACCAAATTCAATATCATCACTCACAGGAAACATGATTCTCGGGTTCATCTCAATAGACGTCGTCGTCAGTCCATCTTTTTCGGCATATACGGCACTGAGCACCTGTCTGATGTCGAAGCCTTTGATCTGAAACACAGGACATGCAAACCTTAGTTCTGCTCCATAACTGTCTGTATAACCACTGGTATTATGATAGTTGGTGACACCACCCATCAGAGCTACTGTAGCTTCAGAACAATAGTTGGCACTTGTAAAGAGTGGGAACATCTCTGTCTCTTTGGCAGGTTCCGCAAAAAGAGAACTGGCAAGCAAGAGGGTCGAAATCAATATATTTTTTTTCATATGAATCCTTTTTTAGATGTTAAAGTATAGCTCAAAACTTAGATAAATTATCAAAACTCTTGAGCTCTTGTTCTAAGAATTTTTGTCGTGTTGCTCTGGATAAGAGCTTTACTTATTTTTTAGACGTTCTCAGCTATAATCGTGTCTTATCCTTATAATAAATGGACAAGTAGATGCTGGATTTTGATAAATATGTGAAATACTCCAAACCCGGACCAAGGTACACCTCCTATCCTACGGCAATTGAGTTTTCCAAAAGTTTTAGTTATGAAAGCTTTTTGAATAAACTAAAAAATCAAGACTCTTCCCGTCCTTTGTCTCTTTATTTCCATCTTCCTTTTTGCCGTTCGGCCTGCTATTTTTGCGGTTGTAATGTCGTCTTTACTTCCAAAGAGGAGAAGAAAGAGCGTTACATTGATTATCTCTTTCGCGAGATGGATATCTTAAAAGGACATCTCGATACGTCTCGAAAAGTGATGCAACTTCATTTTGGTGGGGGGACACCTACGTTTTTCTCAGCAGAGCAGTTAGGGCGAATCATCAAAAAGATCAAAGAGGTCTTTCCCAATTTTCTTGACGATGCAGAGGTCTCTTGTGAGATAGACCCGCGTTTCTTGGATGAGGCACAGATGAAGCTGATGGTTGATAACGGTTTTAACCGTGTCAGTTTTGGCCAGCAAGACTTTGATGAGAGGGTGCAAGAAGCGGTGCATCGGATACAGCCTTATGATATAACGAAGAATGCTGTCGATCTGGCTCGAAAGTATGGTATTGAGAGCATTAATGTCGATTTGATCTATGGTCTTCCTTTTCAGACTTTTGAGACCTTTAAAAAGACGCTTGAACTTACATTATCGCTTGATCCTGACCGTTTGGCCGTTTTTAATTATGCTCATGTCCCATGGTTGAAGAAGACCATGCGCAAGATCGATGAGACAACGCTACCAAGACCGGATGTCAAACTCAATATCTTAAAGTATACGATAGATTTTTTCCAAGAGAACGGCTATAAGATGATCGGGATGGATCATTTCGCCAAACCTGAAGATGAACTCTTCCTGGCAATAGAAAAGGGAGAGCTGCATAGAAACTTTCAGGGGTATACGACAAAAGGCGGAGCAGACCTTATTGGGATCGGTATCACTTCTATTGGTGAAGGTGTGGATTATTATGCGCAGAACCATAAAGAGATGCACGAGTATGAAGCAGCCATCGATGCGGGCAGGCTGCCTTTTGAACGCGGTGTTGTCCTAAATGATGATGATCAAATACGTCAATTTGTAATTATGGAATTAATGAGTAACTTCAAGCTAGATATCAAGCGTTTTGAGTCATTATACGATTTAAGTTTCAAAGCCTATTTTGCAGATGAGATCAAAGCATTAAGAGAGTTTGAAGAAGCAGATTTACTCACCATTAGTGATGAGAAGATTGAAGTCTCACCAACCGGGACGATGTTGATACGAAATATCGTCATGCCTTTTGATGCATATATGAAGTCACATACAGGCAATGCCAAGACTTTTTCAAAAACCGTATAAATAGAGAGAAAGAAGTTTAATAGAAGATGAGCAGAGAAAAAACAGCAGAAGATATTTTTAATTTCACCGAATATACAGATCCCTGTGTCAAATGTGCCAAGTGTGTGCCTGTATGTACCATTCATAATGTCAATGCCGATGAGGTAACAAGTCCGAGGGGCTTCTTGGATCTACTGGGTGCGTATCAGAGAGGTAATCTTGAACTGGATAAGAATGCGAAGGATATTTTTGAAAGCTGTTTCTTATGTACGGCTTGTGTAGAGGTCTGTCCGAAATCACTTCCTACCGACATGGTTATTGAACAGGTGCGTGCAGATATCGCTGACAAATTCGGTATTGCATGGTTTAAAAGGGTGTTCTTTTTTCTTTTAAGACACAGGACGATCATGGATATCATGTTCAAACTGGGATATGTGTTCCAGACCTGCGGGTTCAAGATCAAGGAAGAGAAGTCTTCGCTGTTGCCACGTTTTTCTCTGCCAATTATCAAAAAAGACAGACTGCTTCCGGCAATGAGCAAGACCTCTTTTCTTAACAAGTACCCTGAGAATATTGACAATGGAGGAGATAGAAAAGTCGCTATCTTTATCGGTTGTCTGGCTAACTATAACTACACGAATATCGGTGATTCTTTGATTAAAGTCCTTCAGGAACTTAAGATCAATGCATTTCTGGCAAAAGGGCAAAAATGTTGTTCAGCACCCGCATATTTTACGGGTGATTTTAATACGGTCGATGCTTTAGCTAAAGAGAACATCGAGTATTTTGAGAGCTTTATCGATGATGTCGAAGCGATTATTATCCCTGAAGCAACCTGTTCGGCAATGATCAAGATCGATTATGAACACTATTTTCATGATCAGCCCGAGTGGCATGAGCGTGCAAGCAGGTTGAAGAACAAAATATATATGGCTACAGAGTGGCTGGAGAAAGAGACGAACATTCATGATGTCTTGAAAGAGAGAGGGACGAATGATGTGCGTATCACCTATCATGATCCATGCCATGCTAAAAAGATGCAGGGCATCTTTCAAGAGCCGCGTAATTTGCTTAGAGAGAACTATAACCTTGTTGAGATGAGTGATCCTAATCAGTGTTGTGGCTTCGGCGGGGTGACGATGCAGACAGAAAAGTTCAAGTTCGCACAAGCTGCTGGAAAACCAAAGGCTGCCATGATTAAGGCGACACAGGCCGAGTATGTCTCTTCTGAGTGTTCAGCATGTCGTATGCAGCTGACCAATGCAATGTTTGAAGGCAATGTAGATACGCTCTTTAAAAACCCGATCGAGCTTATAGCTGATGCATTAGAGAGACCCAAAGAGAGCTGATGGAGTTTTGGAACCATATATATGAGCAGTTTGACCCGGTTGCTTTTGGCTTTTTTGGTTTAAAAGTCCATTGGTACGGTATCATGTATGTATTGGCTCTTGTGTCTGCTTTATTCATGGCCAAATGGATCGTGACAAAAGATAAGCTTGACATTGATAAAAAGGTACTGGACGACTATTTCATCTGGATCGAAGTAGGGGTGATTCTAGGTGCGCGATTGGGATATATCCTCTTTTATGATCTTAATACTCTATATTACCTGAGTCATCCATGGCAGATATTCAACCCTTTTAATGTAAACGGGGAGTTTGTCGGTATCAGAGGAATGAGTTATCATGGTGCTTTGATAGGCTTTTTGTTTGGGTCTTATCTTTTTGCGCGTAGGAATAACTATTCGTTTTGGTTCTTGATGGATATCGTTGCTATCGCTGTTCCTGTGGGATATGTCTTTGGACGGATAGGAAACTTCCTAAACCAGGAACTCATAGGCAGAGCCACAGATGTTCCATGGGGGATTTATGTTGACGGAGTACTGCGTCATCCATCACAGTTGTATGAAGCGTTCCTGGAAGGCATAGTGGTCGCTTTAATCATCTTTATGATTCGTACCCGAGTGCATTTTGCCGGTGGTCTGACTCTGTCATATGGTGCTTTATATGCTCTAACCCGTTTCTTGGCCGAGTTCTATAGAGCTCCTGATCCTCAGATAGGTTATTATGGCGGCTGGATGACGCAAGGTCAGCTGCTCTCTCTGCCAATGATCATAATCTCCCTTATCGGGCTGTATTATCTTTCGAAGAGAAGAGAGCCTCGCAAGCTTTGATACAAGCTTTTTAAATATCCGATGTAAGAGAGTTCTCTTCTCGCATCTCATAGAGTTTTAACAGTGCCATAAAAAAAGATGTGATCGCCGGTCCAAGGATCATTCCCCAAAAACCAAAGGCAGTCAAACCTGCGAGGATCGAGAAAAAGATCAAGAGTTCATTGATCTTGGTGCCTGATTTGATAAAGTTAAGGTCGACGTATTTAATGATCATCGGTTTGATAAAGGTGTCAGCAATAATAGAGATGATGATAATAGAATAGATAGATATGACAAGAGCATTTCCTGTATTGCCAAGGGCGAGTTCATAGATCATAAAGGGAACCCACATCAAGGCTCCTCCGACAATTGGAATCAGGGAAGCAAAACCATACATGATTCCAAAGAGAAGACCATTATAGCCGATAACACTGATCATGACACCAAAGAGGGCACCTTCCAAAGTCGCTGTTGCTATGATTGAATAGAAGACGACACTCATGACATTTGAGACTTCGAGGCTTAATAGCGTGGTGTCCTGCTGAGGCAGGCGTATGATCTTGATAAGATAGTGCATGATAGTTTTGCCATAGTAGTGAGCAAAAAAGTAAAAAATGATGATCAAAAAGGCATCTTTTAAAAATGATGCACTGTACTTTCCGACACCGGCTGCGACACTGAGCGAACTTCCGGCAAAGGTTGAAAGGTTGTTGTAGTCAATGAGTGCTTTGATCTGTATCTGCAAAAACGAGAGAGAGTCAGGAAGGTTTTCTATCCATCCGTGGACTTTTACATAGACAAGTTTAAAAGTGTCGATATTGACACCATGAAGTTTGATGGTAAGGGTTGTTAAGAAATAGCCAAGAGGAGCAAAGAGCAAGATAGCCAAGAGGATACTTGAGAGCAGGGCGGCGACAAAATCGTTTTTAAACAGTTCATACAGCTTTTTCTGTATCTTGGCCGTAGAGATTGCAAGAAGTGATCCGATAAGAATAGGCATCCAATAAGCGTTATAAAGTTGGTACATCCAATACAGAGCAAAGACAAAAAGCATAAGTAGAAAATGTTGCGGACGAATCATTGGAATCCTCTTAAAATAGTGTGTCCTCTTGAGGCGGTTTGAATTTCATGACCTCATAGGTTTTTTGTGTCGCTACACGTCCTCTTGCCGTTCTTTCAAGGTAGCCGTTGGCCAGAAGGTAAGGTTCGAAGACATCTTCGATCGTACCTTCATCTTCACTCAGTGCTGCAGCGATGGTACTCAGTCCCATGGCCTTGCCTTTGGCATCAATAAGAAGCTGTAACAGGCGTATGTCCATTTCGTCAAAACCGTTATCATTGATACCCAGTTCGTTCAGTGCATATTGTGTGCGTTCGAGCATGATACTGAATTCATCAGCGACCTCTGCAAAGTCACGGACACGACGTAAGAGCCTGAGGGCAATACGCGGAGTCCCACGGCTTCGACGAGAGATCTCAAGGGCAGCTGGCTTATCAATCGGCTTCTCAAGTTTTTCGGAAGCCTTCATCAAGATAGTCGCCAATTCATGCGGATTGTAAAACTGAAGTCTGAAGTTCATACCAAAACGATCACGAAGCGGATTGGAGAGCATACCTGCCCGTGTTGTCGCACCGATGAGTGTGAACTTCGGAAGATCTATTTTTACTGTTTGTGCTGCCGGGCCCGAACCGATGATGATGTCGAGTCGAAAGTCTTCCATAGCGGGATAAAGGATCTCTTCAACGGAGGAAGAGAGTCTGTGAATCTCATCAATAAAGAGGATGTCACCTTCTTCAAGGTTTGTCAAAATTGCAGCAAGGTCTCCGCTTTTTTCTATCATTGGAGCAGCAGTTACTTTAATATTAGCATTCATCTCATTGGCGATGATAAGTCCCAAGGTCGTCTTTCCCAGTCCAGGAGGTCCATAGAAAAGAACATGATCAAGAGATTCGCCGCGTTTTTTACTGGCTTCGATAAATACACTAAGGTTTTTTTTCAGCTGTTCCTGGCCGATATAGTCATCCCAGGAGTCAGGTCTTAGTGTCTTTTCAAGTTCACTTTCTGAAGTAAACTTCTCGATCTCAACGATTCTTTCCATCAATAAGTGTGTTCCTGTGCCGGAAACGCTTTTGACTCGACCTCACTCTTGTATTGTGCGACAGCCTCTTTCACAATGGATGCCCCGTCAATGTATTTTTTGACAAATTTTGGTGTAAATGCTTCAAAGAGTCCAAGCATGTCTGAAAACACCAGTACTTGTCCGTCTACTCCAGAGCCCGCACCTATACCGATGACCGGTACACTGACGGCTTGCGAAATCAATGCGGCAGCTTCTGCTTTTATCCCTTCGACAACAATACAAAAGGCACCTGCGTCTTCAACAGCTTCAGCATCTTCGATCAGTAGTTCAATATCCGAAGGTGTCTTTCCACGTACGATATAGCCGCCTTCGCCACGGACAGATTGAGGCAAAAGTCCGATATGACCACATACGGCGATGCCGTTATCTGTCAAAGCTTTGATAAGAGAAGCTTTCTCTTTACCCCCTTCGATCTTTACCGCATCGGCCGAAGACTCCTGGTAGACACGTGTAGCGTTTTTAAGTGCTTCATCGGGATTATTATAGGTTCCAAAAGGCATGTCACAGATTACAAAAGTGTTTTTTGCGCCATTGCATACGGCATTGGTATGGTAGATCATCTGATCTAGTGTTGCACTCAAAGTATCGGATTTTCCATTGAAGCTCATATTGAGACTGTCACCTACAAGTATGATGTCTGCACTTTGCTCAAACAGAGTCGCAAAAAGGGCATCATATGCTGTTATCATGGTAAGAAGTCGTTGGTTTTTGGCTTTTTTAATGGCATTAATCGATAGTTTTTTTGGTTGTGACATATTGAGTTTGGTTCCTTGCTTTGTTTTCATAGAATTTTCTATGGATATCTACTTTGTTCGAATGTTATCATATTATACTAAATCTCTATGTTTTTGTACATTCGTGCTAGCAATATTTAATTGATGTTGGTATAATTGTACAAATTTAGGAGAATGGATGGGTGCTCGTCGCGACTTAGAAGATAATTATGATTTTGAGATAGTTGATGAGTTTTTAGACCATTATGCGATGATGGTTGAGATCATGGAACCATTGATCATCGATCTAGGTAAACCTGAGCGTTACAACCATGCTTTGGAAGAGTTGTTTAGAATCTTTCACAATATCAAATCTGCCGCAGGCTTTTTAAAGATAGAGCCGATGGTACGCTTATCCACGTTTATTGAGAGTTCTTTAGAGACAATGCGTTTTCAAGAGGGACCGGCGAATGAAGATGTACTGAATTGGTTGATCTCGGTTAATGATACATATATTCAATGGCAAGAAGACCTAAAGCTCGATAATACTATGACAAAAATAAAATTTAAACTTTTAAAATTACCAGATATGGAGATGCTTTGAAACAACTCGTAGGATATATTACAACAGGTTTTCCTGATAAAAACTTTACGGCTGATCTGGCATTGGCACTTTCTCAAAACGGTGTTGATTCTATCGAACTGGGAGTGCCTTTTTCTGATCCGGTAGCCGATGGACCGGTGATTGAAAAGGCAAATCACAAGGCTTTGGAACTTGGTTTCAAATTTCAAGATCTTTTAGATGTCTCGGCTCAGGTCGCAAAGGATGCAGATATTTTGTGGATGGGTTACTTTAATCTTTTCTACCAATACGGGATGCAGAGACTTCTGCCTAAGGCCAAGGAGCTTGGTGTTAGCGGGATGATCATCCCTGATCTTCCTCATGAAGAGGCGCTGGTTTACCAAGAACTCTTTAATGCCAATGATGTTGCCAATATCAGTTTTGTCGCACCGACAGATACGCCTGAACGTATCAAGCAGATTGTCAGTGATACTCAAAAGTTCATCTATTTGGTGGCTTATACCGGTATTACAGGTTCGGGTAAGACAGAGGACCTTCAGAGTATTATCACCTCTATCAAAGAGTATACGCAAACACCGGTTTATGTCGGTTTTGGTGTGAATGAAAAAACAGCCAGAGAAAAAGTCAAAGGAGCTGATGGTGTCATCGTTGGATCTGCTTTTATTCAGATTTTGCTTGACGAATCACTCTCTCATGCTCAAAAGATCACAAACTGTTCAAATCTTGCACGCGAGATCAAAGATAAAATCAACTCCTAGTCTCTGACAATTACAGATATATATTACACCGCCTGCTTTTGGGGTGTACCCTCTCTATACACTTCGTTATTTTTACTTTTAAAAATGCAAGGAATCTGAGAGAAATCGTGAAGATTATCCCCGATGAATTCCTGCTCATAGAGACAGATGCCCCTTATTTAAGCCCGGTGCCAATGAGGGGT
>JBFESZ010000076.1:0-9918 GCA_041548245.1 Sulfurimonadaceae bacterium | reverse complement strand
TATTGCCATTGTATTTCCTTCTTATCCAAGCTTTCATATCTCTGCTGGGTTATAATCCTTTGCTGTGCGTAGATTTTAACATCCTTTTATTGTTATTAGCTTAGAATGTCTACTTAAAAAAGTCTTTTCTAATATGAACAAACTACTCTATGTCCAAGACACCATCCATCTCCTAATTGAAATCCAAGCCAGAGAAGAACATCTTCAAGAAGTCTTGCTCCTACTCTATGAAACGATTGCTCCTACTCATAAAGAAGATGCTTGCCTCGAATATAAACTCTTCAATAAAGAAACTTCCATCATCGTTAAAGGCCAATGGCGTAACAAAATGGCTCTGGACATGCACCTTCTCATGCAGTTCCACCTGCATCTGTTTGAAGAAGTCCTGCCTGATTTATGCGAGAGCATCCGAATTCAAACTTTTAAAGAAATTGAACCTCCCATTACAGCACTTAGCCTCTGTTAGTCTTTTAAATATTTTAGGGTAGAATTCGAGGTATGAACACTCTACTGCGCGAATGCACGTCTGAAGAAAAGTGTGCTTATCTCGAAGGTAAGCAACAAACGACACAATATAAGATCATCGACAACTGTTCAATTAGCTATTGCGCAGGCCTTATTGAAAGAGGATGGCGGCGTTTCGGACATATGTTCTTCCGACCCGTATGTGCAGACTGTCAGGCCTGCGAAAGTTTTAAGATCGATGTCAAAAACTACAGTTTCTCTAAGTCAGAACGTCGTGTTTTACGCAAAAATGAAGACCTTAAAATCATTATCCAGCGTCCTCAAGTCACTCCTGCACATTTGGAGCTTTTTGAAAAATACCACTTGCATATGAAAGATAAAAGAGACTGGAGTCATCAAACCGTGACCCCAAGACACTATTATATGTCCTTTGTCCATGGATACGGTATCTTCGGTTACGAAGTACTCTATTATTTAGATGACGTGCTCATCGCTGTCGATCTTATCGATGTCCTGCCAGGAGGTATCTCCTCGATCTATTTTTACTATGACCCTGATTTAAGCAACCGTTCATTAGGCACCTTTTCTATGTTAAAACAGATCCAGATGGCACAAGAAGCCGACCTTGAGTGGATATACATGGGTTATTATGTTCAAGATTGCCAAAGTCTAAAATATAAAAGCCGCTTCAAGCCTTATCATATCCTTCAAGGCCGTCCCTCAGAGTGGGATGAACCCAACTGGCTGCCTGGTAAAGACTAAGGGCCGTCATATGGAATCCTTTTTTTAAGCTATAATCCATCAAAGCGTGTTAGAATATTATATTCACGCATAGATATCATATCAAAGGAAAACCTGGATGCTGCGAACCTTTATAGAAAAAAGAAGGAAAAGACCCTCTTATGTCATTCCTATCGTGTTCTTTTGCCTTGAACTGGTTCTTATATGGTTGGTTATCAGTCTTTTCAATTGGAGTATAGATATCACAAAGTGGCATATTGCATCCTATTTTGTCACTGCAGTATGGCTTATCTTTATCAGTATAAAGCTCAGTATTGTACTTAAAAGACAGAAGATACACTATGATTGACACCTGCGAGTACCCTTTTCATTTGCCTTGTCTTCTATGCTGATTATAAATGAACTAAGCTAGCTTCTACATGCAAAACAACTCTTTGAGATTCACTCTTTTAATGATCTTTGCCATGCTCCTATGGGGAGGAGGATGGACAGCCTTAAAGATATTAACTCTTTCTATCGGTGTCGAAGTACTCACTTTCTGGCGCTTTATCATCATGTTTCTTGGTTTTATCCCTATACTTCTATTCTTTAGAGAACCGCTGAAACTACCAAAAAAAAGCTTCAAATATATGCTCTTTGGCTCTATTCTCAATATCACTTTCATGTTCTTCGCCTACCTGGGTGTAAAATTCTCCAGTGCCGGAAGCGGCGGAGTTATTATCACCATTTTAAGTCCTATCTTTACTTTTGTCCTCTCTTTGCTTGTCCTAAAGCATGTACACACATTGACTCAATATTCTGGATTGATCATAGGAATTATTGGCGGAGCCATTATGTTGGATCTTCACAACATTGCATGGAGTAACCTCCTGCATTCAGGTCAGCCCTATTTTGTATTGGCCGCTATTACCTGGGCACTGGTCACCCTTAACAGCCAGAAGTCGCATATTCATATCAATCCCATCCATTACAGTTTTTTTATCTCTGCCCTATCCATTCCGATTCTCTTTATCGTAGCATTGCCCTATGACATCAGTACTGTTTTTGAACAGGACATCCGTTTTTGGATAGCACTGCTCTACCTCGGATTCTTCGGCCAAAGTGTTGCCACAACTATCTTCTTTGTCGCTTCAGGTCGTTTAGGTTCAAGCAAGGCCAGCTCATTTATGTTTTTGGTACCGCTCTTTGCCCTGCTCGTCAGTCATCTTATACTTGATGAAGAAATTCTCCTGAACGTCATCCTGGGTGGTTCAATATCCTTAGTGGCTGTCTATTTCATAAACAAAAAAAACAAGAGCTGAAAAAAAAGCGTATCTATACTATACTAAAGCCAGTTAGTTGAAAAAAGTTAAGTTTAAAGCTTGATGTACTATCATAAATGAAGAATGATTAAGGATTATCATGAAAAAACTTATCCTAACAGCTCTGCTAAGCCTAGGAATATGCTTCACCAATGCGATGGCAGAAGAATCGGATATGTATATCGGCCTCGATCTTATTGCAAGTAATAACACTATTACAAAAACAATAGGAGCATTTGAATCAGAGGCGGAGAATGACAGCAGCGGTTTTAAGCTCAAGCTCGGTGCCACACTGGATGATGGATGGCGATTACAGGGCTATTATTTGAATGAGACTTATGACAAACCTCTTATTGACGCAAAAAATGATACTTTAAATGAGATGGGTCTAGATATCATCAAAGGTTTTACCCTCACACCACAATTCGCACCTTTTGTTCAAGCCGGTATCGGATATGGGTGGATGGATATCAATGGATACAATAAGGATGCTATCAACTCTTTTGGTATTAAACTTGGTGCCGGTGTTATGTATAAGGTCACCACAACGTTGGAAGTTATCGCTGGTCTTGACTTGCAAGTCAGAGGATGGGAAGACATAGCCGTTTTAAATACCACCCTAAAGACCTCCGAACGCTCGTCCAAACTCTATATGGGAGCAAACATCCATTTTTAGGCTATGATGTATTTGCCAGTCTATTGATAAAAACCTTCTCAAGGAGAATTCCATGTATCTAAATACCCTGATTTTAAGCCTGATTGCTCTTTTGTTCTCCGGTTGCGCTTACAGCATTGGCCTCATCATCATACTCTAAAGGACACATATGACAAAACATATCCATTATGACCCTTCCGGTGAAGAGATTCACGCTTTTCACATGAAAGTAAGCTCGGATGACAACCATAACTATTACAAGATCCACCTCTCGGAATTAAGCGAAGGTCAGAGAAAACGTCTTGCACAACGCTATGGTGTCTCATTGAAGATTCTAGAGAGTGAGCAGTACCTGACTCTTATCCGGATCACAGGTATATAAACAATATAATATCTGTATTTATTATCAAGATTGGCTGTAAAGAAATTAAGGAGTTGATCAAGAGTGGCGGACAGATAGGGATTCGAACCCTAGGAGGTATGACCCTCGCCGGTTTTCAAGACCGGTGCATTCAACCAGGCTCTGCCATCTGTCCATGTATATGGCCTAGTCGTTTTGTTATTGTTGTTGGAGGCGCCACCCAGATTTGAACTGGGGATAGAAGCTTTGCAGGCTCCGGCCTTACCACTTGGCGATGGCGCCATCCGCTCAGTTAAGACTAACGAGCATGGTGCCCGGAGCCGGACTTGAACCGGCACAGTATTGCTACCGGGGGATTTTAAGTCCCCTGCGTCTACCGATTTCGCCATCCGGGCGACTGTATTTAACAACAATACTCAAGATTTTTTAAAAAAACCTTCAATATTACAAATAAATGGAGCGGGAAACGAGGTTCGAACTCGCGACCCCAACCTTGGCAAGGTTGTGCTCTACCACTGAGCTATTCCCGCATATTTTGTTTGTGGACGGGAATTCTATCAAAACATATCTTAAATGTAAAGTATTTTTTTCATTTTTTGAGTATTTTTATCAAATTTTGCCATGTTTATTATAACGAAAGTCCTGTTTTCCGTGCTAAGAAGCAAATATTCGATATAATCACGATAATTATAAATATACTTAAAAAGGATTTGTATGCGTAGTGATATCATCAAACGCGGATTTGACAAAACTCCTCACCGTTCTCTTTTACGTGCAACTGGACTAAAAGATGAAGACTTTGATAAACCATTCATCGGTGTTGCCAACAGCCATATCGATATTATCCCGGGACACTTTTTCCTTCAAGAATACGGTCGTATCGTAAAAGAGGCGATCCGTGAAGCGGGTGGTGTGCCTTTTGAGTTCAACACGATTGGTGTGGATGACGGTATCGCAATGGGGCATGACGGTATGCTCTACTCTCTCCCTTCGCGCGAGCTTATTGCTGATTCAATCGAAACTGTCATGAATGCACATAAACTTGATGCCCTGATCTGTATTCCTAACTGTGACAAGATCGTTCCAGGTATGTTAATGGGGTCGCTTCGCGTTAACGTACCGACGATTTTTGTATCAGGAGGGCCGATGAAGGCCGGACATAAAGCTGATGGTACGCCAATTGACCTTGCGACTGCTTTTGAAGCTGTCGGTCAACATGCAGAAGGTAAAATGACGGATGAAGAGCTCTATGAGATCGAGTGTGAAGCTTGCCCAAGCGGTGGTTCATGCTCAGGTATGTTCACAGCAAACTCGATGAATACACTCTGTGAAGCCATGGGAGTTGCCCTTCCAGGTAATGGAACTGTACTTGCAATGACTCCAGAGCGAATCGAAATGGTCAAAGAAGCGGCAAAACGCATCGTTGAAATGGCAAAAAGTCAAGACCCAAAATGGAAGATGCGAAACATCCTAAACGAAGATGCTATCCACAATGCCTTTGTTATTGACATGGCAATGGGTGGATCATCAAACACCGTACTTCACCTTCTTTCTATTGCCAAAGAAGCAGAAGTTGATTTTGATATCACCAATATTAATGAGATTGGAAAACATGTCGCTCATATTGCGAAGATATCCCCTTCACTTTCAACTGTCCATATGGATGACATCAATCGTGCCGGCGGTGTTAATGCCGTTATGAAAGAGGTCTCAAAACGTGGAGATATCCTTCGTACACACGCTATGACAGTTACGGGTGAGACACTGGCTGAACGCATCAAAGATGCTGAGATCAAAGACACCAATATTATCCATACCAATGAGAATGCTTATTCGCCGGTAGGTGGTCTCTCTATCCTTTTTGGTAACCTTGCTGAAGAAGGCGCTGTTGTCAAAACGGCCGGAATTGCTCCTGGCATGCGACAGTTCAAAGGTACAGCCATCTGTTTTAACTCTCAACAAGAGGCCATTGCAGGTATCGTTGGGCACAAGGTAAAAGCTGGCAATGTTGTCGTTATTCGTTATGAAGGACCAAAAGGTGGCCCGGGAATGCAAGAGATGCTTGCTCCAACATCACTCATCATGGGAATGGGTCTGGGCGAGAGCGTTGCACTTATCACTGACGGTCGTTTCTCTGGTGCGACACGAGGCGCTTCAATCGGTCATGTAAGTCCTGAAGCCGCTGAAGGTGGTCTTATCGCACTGATCGAAGATGGAGATGAAATCGAGCTTGATGTCGATACGCACCTTCTGCAGCTAAACGTTGATCCCGAGATTCTTGAACGTCGCCGTCTTCACTGGAAACCGATTAAAAAAGAAATCCCATCCAAATGGTTAAAACGTTATAGCCTATTGGTATCAAATGCTTCTAACGGAGCAGCCTTAAAAACAGAACTTTAAGCGGATACTCCGCTTAAAGCATCTCTAACTCTATCTCACACTCCAATTCCGGAAACCGTTTTTCCAGCAAAGCCTCGATTGTCTGAAACACCTGAGCACACAATCTTTCATTTGCAGCGGCATAGACAACCACAAGCTCAGCTTCTTTCACATATTCACCACTAAGATCCAGTATAGAGATATTCATTTTTCTTAAAGCGTCTTTTATACTGTTCAGGATAGAACGTCGTCCCTTTAAAGAGTTCACGTAAGGAAGGTCTATGCGTATAAGTACACTACCGATAATCATCATTCACTCTTGTTATTTAAACTGACTATAATCCGGCCTTTGAAACTCCGGCACGATCTTCTGTAAAGCAGCAATCTTGTCATCTGCAACAAGCAGTTCGTCAATATCTTTTTTCAAGGCTTCAAAGTCATATTCTGTCGGTTTGGTAATATATATCGATTCATACTTGGTCTTTTGTTCACTCTCATCCAGCATCAACTCTTCATAAAGCTTTTCGCCCGGACGAAGACCTGAAAACTCAATACGCACTTCATTCTCTTTACCGTATAGTTGAATCATCTTTTTGGCAAGATCGACAATCTTTACCGGTTCACCCATATCGAGAATAAAAAGTTCGTTTCCTTTTGCGATAGAAGCGGCTTGAAGGACAAGCTGACAGGCTTCGGGAATAAGCATAAAATATCGTGTCATTTCAGGGTGTGTGACCGTTACCGGCCCGCCATGTTCAATCTGATACTTGAACTTTGGAATCACCGAACCGCTTGAACCAAGGACATTACCAAAACGTACCACGACTATCTCGGTATTCTTGCTCTCAACATTCTGTCCATACAGCTCGGTAACCCGTTTGGTAGCTCCCATAACATTGGTCGGCCGTACGGCCTTATCTGTTGATATGATGACCAGTTTGTGTACTGAATACTCTATACTCAGATCCACCACATTCATCGTGCCGAGAATATTATTCTTTACAGTACTCTCTACATTATCCTCGCATAAGGGTACGTGTTTGTAGGCTGCTGCATGAATGACAATATCTGGTTTGAAGGCTTCAAACACTTCATCTAAAGCATCTTTATTAATTACAGAAAGCATCTTCCCATTCGCATGAGGAAGCTCTTCTTTGATTTTATAAAGGTTATACTCTGCATGATCAACCAGCAATAAAGCACTGGCATTAAAATGAGAACACTGTCGTGCAATCTCACTTCCTATGCTTCCACCTGCGCCAGTAATTAATACTCTTTTACCCTTGATAAATTCAGCAATAATTTTACGGTCTAGATCCTTGGGATGTCGTGCAAGTAGATCCGAAATACTAATCGGCTCAAGCCTTTGTTTCTCATCATTCAATAATGTAAATGTGCGAAATTCGTTCACACCTAATTGATAAAGAGTATTGTACAGAGAATTCAACTCTTCACGCTCAAGATCAATTGTTAAGATTGCAGCTTGAATCCTGTATTGCCTGATAACCTCTTCAAGTTCATCCAAAGAAAAGACCTTGATATTATTGATATAGGTATGCACTGCATTCTTTGCTTCAGGAAGCCACGCAATAATTGCTGAAGGAAAATAATCACTCTCTCCATGAAGCGCACTCTTAATCAACTGCGAGGCCTTAGTGTTAGCTCCAATAATCAATGTTGGCTTTGTAGCGGTTCTATTGCCTTGCTCTAGATAATAACGTTTTGATATACGTAATAATCCCAAAAACAGTAAAGAGAGAACGAAGTCTATTCCAATAACACTTCGTGGGAAAGGCGATAATGGCTCAAAATTCTGAATTATTATCAATGTAAACATGCCATAAGCAATTAAATGCGCTATCAGTAATCGTTTCGCATCTTCCAATCCATAAAAGCGCCAAGCCACCATATAGATATGAAAAAGACTAAACACACTGACCTTCAATATAAATAACAATACAAAGATATTAAAAAATGAATGTATAAACTCTTCCGGGATCACAAAATTAAATCGTAATCCATATGCTATTAAAAGTGTGAACAAAGAGATAATCAGGTCACTAATAACAAAAAAGAAGATACGTTTAGAAGCTGTAGGCCTAACAAAATCTAACATAACACCTCTTTGATGCATGCACAAATGAAATTCACATCCTCTCTCGTCAAATCTGTTCCGCTTGGCAAGCATAGACCTTTATTAAACAGTTCTTCGCTCACCCCATTCACTTCGGCCTCGGCTTCTTTAAAAAGTTCCTGCAAGTGCATAGGCTTCCAGAGCATTCGGCTTTCTATATTCTTCTGCTGTAATGCTTTGATAAGTTTTAACGGTTCTGTCTTCTCCAGATAACATGTCGTAAGCCAACGGTTTCCATGTGATTTCTCAAGCTCTGGCATAAAATGCAGTTCATCAATCCCCTTTAACTCTTCTTTATACCAAGAAAATATTTCTCGACACTTCTGTACCCTCTGATTGATGAGCTCCATTTGTGCAACACCGATGGCGGCCAATACATTGCTCATTCGGTAATTGTATCCATACTCCTTATGCTCATAAAAAGGGGTGTCTTCTTTCGCCTGGGTCGCATAGAAGCGAGCTTTGTCAATCCACTCTTTATTGTCTGAGACCAACATCCCTCCACCCGAAGTCGTTAAAATCTTGTTTCCATTAAATGAATAAATCCCCAAATCCCCAAAAGTCCCGGCATGCTTGCCATTGAATCGTGCGCCCAAGCTTTCTGCGGCATCTTCAATCAGATAAATATCATTCTCTTTACATATGGCCGATATCTTTTCAATATCGGCACACTGTCCATACAAATGCGTAAGAATCAATGCCTTTGGTTTTTTCAGACTCTTCTCAATGGCTTTTTTTAAGCGTGTGGGACTTATATTCCAACTCTTCTTATTCGAGTCAATAAAATAAGGATGTGCATTTTGATACAGGATAGGAGAGACTGAGCCAATAAAGGTAAAACTTGAAGCCAACACTACATCACCTTCTTGAATACCAAGAACGCGCAACGCGAGGTGAATAGCTGACGTGCCATTTATAGTTGCCAAAGCATACGAAGTGCCCGTATAATCACATATGCTTTGCTCAAACCTGTCGACAAATGCACCTAATGGAGCGATATAATTACTCTTAAAAACCTCATTAATGTACTCCCGTTCACGTCCGGTCATATGTGGAGGAGAGAGAAAAATTCGTTTCATTGTTTTATCACTTTTGCAGGTACCCCGACAGCGGTAATATTTGCTGGAAGGTCTTTTATGACACTCGAGCCCGCACCGATGATGGAATTTTCTCCAATATGAATCCCCTGGATAATATTTGCTCCAAGACCGACTTGAGTATATTTTGATACTTTCACATTGCCTGCCAAGGCTGCGTTAGGACTGATATGAACAAACTCTTCAATAATACAATCATGCTCGATAACGGCAGCCGTATTGACAATAACTCCTTCTGAGAGTCTCACATCAGCATTGATCACCGCATTGGGCATGATCACACACCCCTCTTCGATTTTAGCACTCTCACTAACGACTGCAGAGGGATGCACAATAGAGGGCAATGAAAAACCTTTAGATCTAAGCATATTAAAAAGTTTCGAGCGGGTATGATTATCTCCAATACCAAGAAGTACAGGAACATCATGATAGAACTCATAAAAATCCAAAAACTTCAATGCCTCTTTTGCAGGATCATCATCAACCCATAGAATGGTTTTAAAACCTTTTGCCTTTGCAATCTCAGCGAGGACTTTGCCATGCCCGCTTTTACCATAAATCGCTATTGTATCAGTTGTGTCCATTGAACTTCTCTGTCGTTACATGCTGTGAAGATGATATCCCCTCACGCGTTAATATCTTTTTTATTGTCATATAGATAATCCTCATGTCCAACAAGAATGAAATATTATCTACATAATATAGATCATACTCAAATTTTTTTTTCCATGAAATCGCATTACGCCCATTCACCTGTGCCCAACCTGTTATTCCAGGCTTAACAT
>JBFESZ010000075.1:0-10186 GCA_041548245.1 Sulfurimonadaceae bacterium | reverse complement strand
TTGTGGGTTGAAATCCCCAACAGTTTATCAGGGCCTATAAGTTTGCGTATAAACTGAATGGACTTTTCAATATCCTCGTCAATGCATAAAAGGTCTTCTTGTCCCATATGCACACCATCACAAAATGACACAAGTTCATATTTGTCATTGACGATCAAAAAACCGTCCCAATGCTTTCGCAGTTCAATCAAGGCTTTTTTGATCGTCTCTTCATCACCGTTTTTGTTACGGTACTGAATGATCTCGGCTTGATGTTTTTTAGCCAGTTCAACAAAGTCTTGAAGGGAAAGGTTGCGACCAGAGAGAGTGTCCTGATCACAGAGTGCGTAGAGTTTCATTATACTGCTTGGATCTCTTTATCTTGAAGCAGACACAAAAGATCAGAAATCGTCTTTTTCATCTCATTACGATTGACGACCATATCGACAGCCCCATGTTCCAATAAGAACTCTGCCCGCTGAAAACCTTCCGGAAGATCAGAGCCAATCGTCTGTTTGATAACACGCTGACCTGCAAAACCTATCAGGGCTCCCGGTTCGGCAATGATAATATCACCCAGAGTAGCAAATGATGCTGATACACCCCCCATGGTAGGGTCTGTAAGCACAGAGATATAAGGCAGCTTATGTTTTGCCAGCTTTGCCAGAGCTGCAGAGGTCTTTGACATCTGCATCAAAGAGAAGGAACTCTCCTGCATACGTGCACCACCTGAGGCTGAAATGATGATAACACCCTCTTTTTTCTCGATAGCACGATTAACCGCACGAACTATTTTTTCTCCCTCTACCGAGCCTAAAGAACCGCCCATGAATGAAAAATCAAAAATGACAAGCTGCGTGGAAACTCCGTTTATGCTACATTCCCCGCTAACAACAGATGACGTCCTGCCTGTCTTGGCTTCGGCATCTTCAATACGCTTTTTATACGAAACTTTATCCACAAATTTAAGCGGGTCGACTGGACGAAGCGAAGCATCCATCTCGACAAAGGAGTCTTCATCACACAAAATAGAAATACGCTCTTTAACGCCTATTCTAAGATGATAACCACATTTTGGACAGACATAATGCTGTTTTTCGACCTCTTTATAATACATCAATGCCTGGCAAGACTGACACTTGATCCAGTGAGAAGGTGCTTCACTTCTACTTGGCTGTGGCTTGCTTGGCTTCGAACTGAAAAAATCAAATAAACTCATATAAATCTCTCCAAATTATTTTAATATTACCGCTTTCACACGCTCAAAAATATCTTTGTCTTTTGAAACGATAATGTGCTTGTCATCTTGATAGACATAAAGGCCTTCACACATAAAAAGACCTGCCTTCAAATCATATTGACGCATTCTACCTAAAAATACCACATAATTAGCATAATGCGCATAAGCAAGAGAAAGTGCGACCGCCCCCGGTGCTCTGTATTTAAGGCCGTTTTTCATTAAAACCTGTGTCAACTCGGGATATAAAGCAGCTTTTTCAAAAATCCCGACTTTGGAAGTATGGTGTTTTTCCACTGTTTTAAAGTGGGCACTGTGAAGTTTTCCTCTAAGGAACTGCTTTTCATCTTTGATAAAAATATCCCCATTGGCAAAATTACATACGATGGCAATAGAGGTTTTTTCATCTTTGACATAAGCTATTGAGGCGCCATAGTATGGAAAATGACTGAGCATGTTGTCACTTCCATCGATAGGGTCAAGGACAATCTGTGCCTCACCTTCACCTACAATACCACTCTCCTCAGAGTTTATCTGACCAAAACTTCCCAACCGCTTGAGAAATATCTCTTCAGCCATCAAATCAAGCCCGACACACAAATCACCGCCTGCACCTGTGTATTCACGTGTTTGATAGGCTTCTGGGTCATCCGTTACATCAAGCATCGCAACGACCTCTTGACAGGCCTTGATACTCTCGCGAATGAAAGCTTGCATCAGATTTGCTGACTTTATTTGAATGATTTTATTATAGCGCGAGCAGCTTCACGCCCGTCATATGCTGCTCTTACAACAAGGTCCGCACCACGGTAACAATCACCACCGGCAAAAACACCTGACGTTGTCGTTTCAAAGTTCTCGTTGACGATAATACCGCCCCAAGAGTTTGTCTCGATTCCATTGGCAGCCAAATAGGAAGGAACCAGCGGATCAAAACCAAGTGACATGATGACAACATCCGCATTGACCTTAAACTCGCTGCCTTTGACCTCTTCCATACGTGCACGGCCGCTCTCGTCTTTTTGACCAAGTGTTGTCTTGATCATCTCAACACCGATAACCTCACCGTTTTCGTTTGTAAGGATCTGTTTAGGTGCTGCATAGAACGTAAAGTCCACACCCTCTTCTTTGGCATTTTTATACTCTTTTTGAGATCCAGGCATATTGTGTGCATCACGACGATAAAGACAAGTAACTGATCTTGCACCTTCACGCTTAGCTGTACGTACACAGTCCATTGCCGTGTCACCACCGCCGATTACAACAACTGTTTTGTCTTTAAAATCAAGCTCTTTGTTGTAACTCTCACCAAAGTTCTTATACTGAATAGCTGTGAGATACTCCATCGCTGCATATACACCTTTGGCATTTTCGTTATTAAGACCAGCAACCTTTGCCTTAGTCGCACCGATACCGATGAAGATCGCATCATGGTTTGAAGCCAGCTCGTCAAAAGAGATGTCTTTACCGACTTCACAATTAACTATCAGGTTTAATCCCGCATCCAAAAGGCCTTTTACACGGCGTTCAACCACTTTTTTATCCAACTTGAACCCTGGGATACCATAGGTTAAAAGTCCACCGGCACGATCTGCTTTTTCATACATGTCAACAGCGATACCTGCACGTAGAAGATAGGTCGCTACAGAAAGACCTGCCGGACCTGAACCAATGACGGCTACTTTCTTATCTGAGGTGATACCTGGAAATTCAGGTTTCAGGCCGCTTTTAAACCCTTCTTCGTTGATGTAAGTCTCTATCGAACCAATAGTAATAGCACCATGCCCGTCATTAAGAGTACAATCCCCCTCACAAAGACGATCATGTGGACAAATACGTCCCATGACCTCTGGGAAAGGAGACGGTTCGTTGGAAAGCTTGAATGCAAACTCAAGATCTTTTTCAGCAACCGCTTTTAGCCATTGTGGAATGTAATTATGCAAAGGACATTTATTTAGACAAAATGGATCGCCACACTGAATACATCGGTCACTCTGTGATGCAGCTTCCTTTGTTTCAAAAAATTCATAAATTTCATTAAAATCTTTAACACGCTCTACGACAAGGCGTTTTTCAGGTTCACTTCTTTGTGTATCAAGGAACTCTCTCATCTTAATCTCCTTTCTCTATATCCAATGGAAGTTTTTTCATATTTTTAGGACGGACCAGCCAGAAGTCTCTGATGTCCGTACGGAAATTATCCAGAATCTCTTTCGCTCTGATACTTCCAGTCTCGTCATAATACTCTTTAATTAACTTTTTAAGATAATGACGCGCCTCATCACCTTCATCCGTATCAATACGCTCAATTTCAATAAGTTCTCTGTTTATATTCTCACCGAACTCATGTGACTCATCATAAACAAAAGCGATACCTCCGGTCATACCTGCACCAAAGTTGATACCTGTCTTACCAAGGATCACGACAATACCACCTGTCATATATTCACAAGCATTGTCACCTGTGCCTTCGACGATTGCCAAAGCACCCGAGTTACGAACACCAAAACGCTCACCTGCGACACCTGAAGCAAAGAGTTTTCCACCTGTAGCACCATAGAGACAAGTATTCCCAGCAGCTGCAAAAGCAGGCCCTTGCTTTTCAGGTGTGATAATAATCTTACCACCAAGCATACCCTTACCGATATAGTCATTTGCTGGACCATTAAGATAAAGAGAAACACCATCGATCAAGAATGCTCCCAGAGACTGTCCCGCCACACCGCTAAGCTTGATTTTTATTGTATCAGCTGCCAGACCGGAATCACCGTAATACTGAGCGATCTCACCTGAGATACGTGCACCAAAACTTCGGTTCAAGTTACAGATATCACGTTTTATCGTCACCTTCTGTTCAGGATGCTTGATCGTGTTCATCACCTCTTTAAGTACATCCTTCTCAAAATCGTTTGGATCAAACGGTTCGTTAGACTCGACCTGACATGTATCCACACCGTCACAATGATAGAGTACTTCAGAAAAATCAAACTTCTTGGCAAATTCATCATCAATGACCGATAAAAGGTCTGATCTACCAATAATCTCTTCAAGACTTCTATAACCCATACCAGCAAGAATAGCGCGGATATCCTCAGCGAGAAGTGTGAAATAATTGATAACGTGCTTCACCTGACCTTTATAGTGATCAGCACGCAGCTTCTCGTTTTGTGTCGCGATACCTACCGAACATTTGTTGACATGACAGATACGAAGCATCTTACATCCGACAATAGTCAGCACACCTGTACCAAAGGCATAAGACTCCGCTCCAAGTAGTGCAGCTTTAACAACATCTAGACCTGTTTTGAGACCACCGTCTGTCTGTACATGTACCTGACCACGCAGATTGTTGACTTTAAGTGCGTTATGCGCCTCACTCAGACCAAGTTCCCATGGATTACCTGCGAATTTGATAGAAGTAAGTGGTGCAGCACCTGTACCACCGTCACCACCTGAGATGATAATCTTATCGGCATAAGCTTTGGCTACACCTGCTGCGATCGTACCAACACCTGCAGTAGAAACTAGTTTGACCGTAATGATTGCATTCGGATTGACTTGCTTCAGATCATAAATCAGCTGAGCCAGATCTTCAATAGAGTAGATGTCATGGTGTGGTGGTGGTGAAATCAGTGTAACACCGGCAACCGTATGGCGCAGTCTGGCAATCAATTCAGTTACCTTATGACCCGGAAGCTGTCCACCTTCACCCGGTTTTGCACCTTGTGCCACCTTGATCTGGATCTCTTCTGCAGATCTTAAATATGCCGGTGTAACACCAAAACGTCCTGATGCCACCTGCTTGATCTTCGAGTTGCGAATTGTTCCAAAACGTTCAGCGTCTTCACCACCCTCACCTGAGTTTGACATACCTCCGATCGTGTTCATTGCCTCGGCAATACACTCATGTGCCTCTGGGGAGATTGAACCCAGACTCATTGCTGCAGAAGCAAGGCGCTTGAATATCTTCTCTTTTGGCTCGACTTCGGAGATATCAATCGCTTTTTTATCCGATTTAATCTCCAAGAAGTCACGAATGAACTTTTGTCCACGATTGTTGACCAGTTTCTTTAAAGCTTCAAAATCTTCTTCTTTACCCGATTCGACAACTTTATGAATAGTATGGATGACATCAGGACCAAAGTCATGATATTCCCCTCCATTATAAAATTTGTAAAAACCACCAATCGTTAATGGGAAAACACTTTTAAATCCATCTTCTGTAAAGGCATCTTTATGTGCTTTTACAATACGCTCTTGAATATCAGCATAACCCAGTCCTGGGATCAATGATTGAGCATCGGCAAAACACTCCTGACAGATTTCAGATGAAAGTCCCAAGATATCAAAAAGACTTGAGTTTCTATACGACGCAATAGTCGCGATACCCATCTTGGACATAATCTTGAGCAATCCACCATTAAGCGCTGTATGAACTGACTTCATCGCTTCATGACAACTCATACTCAATGCCTTACTCTGCTCTAAACGTGCTATAACAGACGAGAAAAGCAGGTAAGGGAAAATTGCCGATGCCCCAAAAGCAATCATTGCAGCCGCTGAATGTGAATCATATACTTCACCTGTTTGAGCGACGATAGATACCAAGTGACGATTTCCATCTTTAAGTAATGTATGGTTCAAACGTCCTACAACCATCAACATAGGAATAACAGCCAATTCCGATGAAAGTTCCGTATCAGAAAGAACAACAATACGAACACCCTCTTCATTAACCGCTTTTGAAATAGTAGCGACAAGTTCATCCAGAGCTGTTTTCATCTCACCTTTGAATGCCGTTGAAAAGGTTTTGTTTTTATAACAAGCCTGGTAACGTGCATTGTTTTCATCACCAAATGAAAGTAATACACCCAGCTTTTCTTTAGTAATGATCGGTGAAATAGCTTTTAGACGATGCGCATGTGAAGGAGCGTCATCCAGGATATTATGAACTTCACCAAAGCCTGTGTTCAGAGACATAACCACTTTTTCACGAATCGGATCGATCGGTGGATTAGTTACCTGTGCGAACTTCTGCTTGAAAAAATCAGAAAAGTTTCTTTGCTTGTCTGAAAAAGCAGCCATAGGCGTATCATCACCCATAGATCCTACAGCTTCTTTGCCATCTTTCATCATCGGTTCGATAACCTGCTCAATAACTTCATGTGTATAATTAAAATAGCGTTGTCTTGTGATCAACTCTTCTGTAGTGTAATCACACTGTTTGATATACTGCTCATCAACATGTTCTTGCAGGTAGATCATGTTATCATTGAGCCATTTCATATATGGATTGCTTCCCTTGAGATAGTCATTGATGTCTTCATCTTTAAGGATTTTTCCATACTTGAGGTCAAGCCCTATCATCTGGCCTGATTGCAGACGATTACGCTCAACGATATTCTCTTCTTCAATGTCCAAGACACCATACTCACTCGAAATCAACAACATACCATCTTTGGTGATGATATATTTTGAAGGACGAAGACCATTTCTATCAAGAACACAACCGATGTAACGACCATCTGTCAAAGAGAATGCCGCCGGTCCGTCCCAGGCCTCGAATACCGTCGAGTTGTATTCATAAAAAGCACGTAGTTCTGCATCCATATGCGGCGCGTTTTGCCATGGTGCAGGAATCACTGAACGGGCTGCTTTAAAGAAGTCTGTACCGTTTACAAGCAAGAACTCAAAAAAGTTGTCTGCAGACGCTGAATCTGATGCCCCTTCTTGCAGGATAGGAAGAATTCTTTTGATTTCATCATCCGAAAAGACTTCCGACTTTATCGATTCTGATTTCACTTCGACATTAAAACGGTTGGCTTCAACAGAGTTGATCTCACCATTATGCGCAACCGCCCTAAAAGGCTGAGCAAGACGCCACTGTGGAAGTGTATTTGTAGAGAAACGCTGATGAAACAGTGAAAAAGAGATTTCAAAGTCGTCATCTTGAAGGTCAACATAAAACTGCTTGATCGTCGTAGGCATAACAAGACCCTTGTACGAGATCACACGTGAGGACATAGACGGGATATAAAAATCGCGGTCTTCAAGCAATGCATGTTCTGTCTCTTTACGTGAAAGGTATAAAAGTGCATCAAAACGTCTTGTAGAGATTAAAGAGTTCGGTTTGATGAAAACTTGTATGATATGAGGAAGCGTTTCAAGAGCCTGCTCTCCCAATGCATCTGTGTCAACGGGTACCGTACGTTTCCATATCACTTTCAGATCATTCTTCTCACACATGGACTCCAACACATCCAGATGTTTCAACTCTTTTGTGAAAACTTTGGCAACCGCATACTGTTCAGGAAGCTCGATTCCGGCCTCTGCAGCAACTTTTTTCATAAACTTAACTGGCATAGACATCAACAGTCCAGACCCATCCCCTGTTTTACCATCAGCAGCAACAGCACCACGGTGCATCATACGTTCTAACGCTGTAATGGCATTTTCTAAATACTTATGAGATGGTATGTTATTAATACTGGCAACTAAACCAAATCCACAGTTATCTTTAAATGAAGTTAATCTTTTATTCAAATCAAGACCTTTCGCATAAATTCATAAATTCTTTTTTAGTTTTAAGCTTATATTAAACAAACTTATCCTATTTAAGAAAACAAGTAGTACATTATATGAAAATCTCGATTAAAGCTTAATTAATCATTGGGGTATTAAGGGAAATATTTATATAGCAAGTGTAAAATTCACTCAAATTACGATAAAAGTGAGTGGATTTGCAAGGGTATATAATCAACGTCAACAAAGCGCGTGACGAAGATGTTATCGTTACTATTCTAACGCATCATAACTTATATACACTTTATCGTTTTTATGGGGCAAGGCATGGTCACATCAACCTCGGTTTTAAAATCGACTTTGAGACAGAAACCTCAGTAAAGTCTACCATAGCTCGGCTCAGAGATGTCATCCACCTCGGATTTCCATGGATAACAGACAGAAGCCGTCTTTTTATCTGGCAGCAGTTTACGGCACTCTTTCATAAACACCTTCAAGAGAGCGAGGAACTCGATTCTTTCTATTTTGAACTTCTAGAAGATGCTGCCCGTATTTGGCAAACGCAAAACCCTAAACGTATTGCCATTGAGTCTTATGTTAAACTACTTGCTTTTGAAGGCCGTCTGCATAAAGAGATGATCTGCTTTTTTTGTGATGAGAGAATTCTAAAAGAGCTGACGCTTATTCGCGCATTCTTACCTGCCCATGCGCAGTGTATTCATGCCCTTCCGATGGATATAAAAGCCATAGAAGAACTTTTTTCTACCGGCTCGACTCTTTTTTTAAATGACAAGGAGATCGACATTATCTGGCATATATTACTTGAAGGGTTTTAAGACTCCGGATCTAATGAACGCAGCAGTTTATCCACAATCTTGATGTTTTTAATGGACAAAACATAAGAATCATCCATGATACGCAGAACATGATACACCTCTGTCACCGATATCCCGTAAGGGTCTTTCTTTGTGACAGAGGCTTCTCCTCGCTTATTGATGACCACATTATCAAGTTTTTTTCTGCTGTGCTGCATGAAATAGGTCAAGAGCAATGCACCTGTATGGTCTTTTTCGATTGAGACGACCACTTTCTCTGTCACATTTGGGATATGCGGATGCATCTTTTGAAAATCATGTCCTTCCATATAACCCAGGTATACCTTAGTAAAAAGATCTATATAACGAGTACATACCTCTGTCTTTAAAAAGCCCATGTTCAATACGGCATTAGGTTTGGCACGAAGCCTACGTAACATCCAAGCAAGCGAGTTATAATACTTAAACGGAAAGACATCTAAAACAGTATCACTGACCAGAGTAGGACCTTTCGGGCGCCTAAAAGGTTTACGCTTACGCTTTGGATGCTCCTTTAACCAGGCATAAACCTCGTCCGCGACAAAAGGCTTCGTTATCCAAACGGTACAATAATCAGGAAGCTGCTTGCTTCCACTCACACCCTCACTAAGTATTATAAGTGCCTTAATATCATGATTGGGAAAGAGGACTTCAAGCAGGGCTTTTTTCTTGCGTAAACGGCGTTTGAGGTTTGTCACTGACTTGATCAATGTCATCTCGATAAAATAGATCTCTTTCTCCCCATAAATCAGACCATCAAACTCATTGATCTCTATAGAACGCGTTCGGTAAACTATCTGGCCTTTATTATTGACATGCAGAGCATTCGAAAGATGACCTGAACTCTTTGCATGTGGACCTTTGAGAATGAACTGACCGATTTGAGGGTTTTCTTTCGCATAAAGCAGGAGCATCTCGTACAGATAGTTTTCATAAACCGCACCTTCAAATGAGCGATAGGAGCTTAAGTACTCAGGGGATTCTTTATCAATGCCTTTTTTATCCAGGTTTAACAAATGTTTGATGCTGTAATCGTAGTAGAGTAGATTGTCACCAATCTGGTCCATTTCCAGATTAGCAATACTTTTAGGCAGTTTTAGAATTATATTTTCCTCAAAAAAGTTTTAATGATACAAGTATATCCAAGATTAACGCAGTTGGGCAATGATTTGTTCCTCTTGGGCATCAGTCTCAGGATAAAAAACAGATTTAAGGACAAAAACACCTTCAACCTCGTCAAAATAGCTTTCATCCACATCATCCAGGTTAATACATTTTGAAATGGCTTGCAGTTTTTCATGCACCTCATTTGTAGACGAAAAACTAAATACCAAGATTTGACCGACCTTCCAATCTTCTCCTGCGACACCTGCATCCAGGCTTTGCGCAATAAAAAGCTCCTGTAAATCACCTTCTTCCACAAGTGCGATCAATGCAATGAATTCTTCTCGTGTCGAGATAGGACTGAGCCATGTGTAAACATCCATTATTTACGTTTTCCTTTCCCTGATTTTCTTCTTGGCTGAACTTGAGTTTCAGCTTCACGCTTTGATACTCCACGTTTTGTCATCTTTTTACTCTTTGGCGCTGTTTT
>JBFESZ010000074.1:0-10273 GCA_041548245.1 Sulfurimonadaceae bacterium | reverse complement strand
TCTTGATGCTGTATATCAAAAGCATATGCCAGAGCCGTACCCGTCAAGATATAGCCAATCACCTGTGATATACCCAACTGTTTTAAAATAATATTCAATACCGTTGATACCCCTAAGGCAACAACCACATACAATAAAATCGTATCCATTTACATCCCTATCATCCGATTAAAACCATATTGTATACTACTGGATGCATGATATCCTAATATCCAATCAAAATGGTGCTATTTTCTAGTTTCTGTTCATCCTGAAATTTATTGTCTTATGACACTCGCATTACCGAAGGTAAAGCTTTTTGAGTTATAATTCGCATAATAAAACATTTACTCTAAGGGCAACTTGATGACAAAATATATTTTCGTAACGGGTGGGGTTTTAAGTAGTCTAGGTAAAGGAATCACAGCGGCTAGTCTTGGTACCTTGCTTAAAAGTTCAGGTCAAAAAGTCGGTATGCTTAAAGTTGACCCTTACATCAATGTTGACCCGGGTACCATGTCTCCGCTTGAACACGGAGAGGTCTTTGTCACCAAAGACGGTGCAGAAACCGACCTGGATATAGGAAACTACGAGCGTTTTCTTGACACCTCTTACCTAAAAACCTCTAACTTTACTACGGGACAGGTCTACTCATCCGTCATTGAGCGTGAACGTGCCGGTGGATACCTCGGTCAGACCATACAAGTTGTTCCACACATCGTCGGTGAGATCGTCAACCGCATCAAGCAAGCCGGAGAAGGGCATGATATCCTTATCGTTGAACTTGGCGGTACCGTAGGTGATATTGAAGGACTACCGTACATGGAAGCCATTCGTACGATGAAGCATGATGAAGAGGTTGCCGGAACATTTTTTATTCACGTCACCCTCATCCCTTACATCAAGGCAGCCGGAGAACACAAGTCAAAACCGACACAACACTCTGTACAGGAACTTCGCCGTATCGGTATCACCCCTCAAATGATCATCACAAGAAGCGAAAAATCTCTTCCAAAAAGCTTCAAGAAAAAACTGGCTATTGCCTGTGATGTCAGCCAGGACTGTGTCATCGAAGCCCTTGACGCCGCAACCATCTATGCTGTACCTATCAGCTATATGCAACAAAACATCCTTGCTCCTATAGCCAAAGAGCTTGAGCTTGGTGAGCTTGTCCCGGATATGGACGAGTGGGATGCTCTGGTCAAAAAGATCGTTCAGCCAAGCGACAGAGTCACCATTGGCTTTGTAGGTAAATACCTCGAGCTTAAAGAGTCGTATAAGTCTCTAATCGAATCCCTCATTCATTGTGGTGCACACCTGGATACACGTGTTGAAATCTGCTGGGTAGACTCTGAAGACATCGAGACAAAAGGAGCTGAAGCTCTTCTTGGTGATTGTGACGGTGTTCTTGTCGCAGGTGGGTTTGGAAACCGCGGGGTTGAAGGAAAGATCCTGGCTATTGAATATGCACGTGTCAACAAAGTCCCTTATCTAGGTATCTGTTTGGGTATGCAGTTGACACTGGTCGAATATGCCAGAAATGTTCTTGGACTCAAAGATGCGAACTCCATAGAGTTTGATCCAGACACCACCAACCCAATGATTTATCTTATTGATAATTTCATCAACCAATCAGGTACAAAAGAGCTTCGTACGCATCAATCTCCTATGGGGGGAACACTGCGTCTTGGCGAATACCCATGTGACACAAAAGCAAAATCACATCTGCGCGAAGCATATGGGGAAAAAGTGATCTATGAACGTCACCGTCACCGCTATGAAGCCAATCCTGCTTACAGAGATCAGCTTGAAAAAGCCGGTATGATTGTTACCGGTGAATCAAACGGTCTCATCGAAGCGGTAGAGATCAAAGACCATCCATGGTTCCTGGGTGTGCAGTTTCATCCTGAATTCACTTCACGCCTTACATCACCAAATCCATCTATATTAGCCTTTGTAAAGGCTTCCATGGCCGCTAATGCCTAAACTCTCCAAAGCGCGTCTTCACGAGATACTCTCTCAGCGCTTTAGCACGGGGTTAAAAAAACTCTCTGACATACCCGATCCCTCCCTTTTGCATGATGGTGTAAAATCGGCCAAGCGTATCGCCGCTGCTATACAACAGCATGAGAAGATTTATATCGTCGGGGATTATGACGTTGATGGAGTAACTTCAACAGCATTGATGATCGAGTTTTTCAAGGCAATCGGCTATCCTATCGAAGCTACTATCCCCAATCGTTTTACCGATGGATATGGTGTCTCCGAAAAAATCATCGAACGCATTGAAGCCGACCTGGTCATCACTGTCGATAATGGAATCAATGCATTTGGAGCGGCCGAAGCCTGTAAAAAACGCGGAATTGACCTGATCATTACAGACCATCATACACCATCATCAACCTTGCCGAATGCCTTTGCCATTGTCAATCCAAAACTCGATACCTGTGCCTACCCTTTTAAAGAGATTTGCGGTGCCCAAGTCGCTTGGCTGTTAATGGGACTTATAAAAAAAGAGATAAACTCTTCTGTCGATCTTGGACAATTTTTAGACCTCTTGTCCCTGGCAATAGTCGCCGATGTCATGCCTTTACAGGACATCAACCGTACCCTTGTCATTAAAGGACTCGAGCAGATGTCACGCTCTGGCCGTTCCTGCATGGTCATCATCAGGGACATGCTGGTAAAGGACAAGCTGTCTGCAGAGGACATCGCCTTTCAAATAGCCCCTCGCATCAATAGTGCAGGCCGTATGGAAGATGCCTCTGTCGCCCTGGCCTTCCTAACAGCCGAAAACGAACACACTGCTTACAGACAATATGAACTGCTAGACCAGCTTAATCAGATCCGTAAAGCGACAGAAGCTGAAGCCACAGAGCATGCAATAAGACAAGTCTCCGCACAGGACAATATTATTGTTGTTGCCAACGAAGGCTGGCATGAAGGTGTTGTAGGTATCGTTGCCTCACGTTTAGTCCAAAGATTTGGGAAACCTGCCATTGTACTTTCAATTGAGAATGGCATTGCAAAGGGTTCGGCCCGAAGTATTGGTGAAATCAGCATCTACTCTCTTATCAAAGAACAGGAAAAGTTACTAGAGAAGTTTGGTGGACATAAGATGGCAGCAGGCCTTGGATTGAAGGTGCAGAACATTGAAAGCTTCAAAGCTGCCATCAACAGAAGTGCGGCAACGATTCCTGATGAAGATTACATTCCACAAGAAGAGATATTAGGTGAAATCGAGAGCTCTGCCATTGACTTTGAACTATTAGAGCTTTTGGAGCGGTTTGAGCCTTACGGGGAAGCCAATCCTCGACCTAGATTCCTAGCCTCAGGCGCGCAGATTGTTTCCGTCAAACGCCTGGGAAAAGAGAAGGAGCACGCAAAGATCGAATTGCGTCTGGATGCAAGGGATGCACATACCTATGATTTGATGTATTTTCGCTGTGATGAAGAACTCCATGCAGGTCAGAATATCACCTGCTCATATACCCTCAATAAAAATGTCTTTAATGGACGTACTTCCATTCAATTCATGCTCGACAGGATTATTTCTTAGGTCTCAGAGGGTTTTTTAATAGAGTTATGTTATATTTGCCCAAGTACATTCTAAATAATACAGGATAAAAAGAGATGAAAAAAAAGACCTTGCTGGAACCATTAACCGAGATAACAGACACCCTTTCACGACGTGATGCTCTTAAACTGATGGGAATCTCTCCTATCGCAGCATCTATCCTTGCCGGTAGTACAACAGAAGCAAAAGCATCTTCAGATGCCAAGGGAAAGATAGTCATCGTCGGTGGTGGGGCTGGAGGTATCATGGCAATGGCACATCTTCGCTCTTCTCTTAGCAATCCTGATATTACGATTATCACACCCAATGAAGTCCATCTATACCAGCCAGGACAGGTCTTTATTGCTTCAGGTGTGTATGAACCTGATGAGATCGAGATGAGCAACAAAGAGTTTATCCCCGATGATGTCAAATGGATCAAGGATAAAGTAAAAACTTTTGATCCCGACAATAATCGTCTCACATTGAGAAACGGAGAAACCCTCTCCTATGATTTTCTCGTCGTCGCTGCAGGTATTGAGTATCATTATGAATGGATTGAAGGTCTTAGTATAGAAGATATCGGTACAAACGGTATTTCTTCTGTCTATCTGAACGATCTGGAAAAGGGGACCCATGCAGGTGGCGAGCTTACATGGCAGTGGTTCAATGACCTCAGGCAGGCTGCTAAAGAGGGTAAGAAACCTCGCGCTATCTATACACAGCCTAATACTCCGATCAAATGCGGAGGTGCCCCACAGAAGATCCTGTATCTAAGTGCTGATTACCTTAAAAAAGATGGCTTGTCAGCCGAGTTTATCTTCGCCACAAACAACGCTTCACTGTTCAGTTTAAAAAATGTGACGGATGAGCTTCAAAAAACACAGGAAAGTTATGAAGGAATGTCAACCAGGTTCACTCATAATCTTAAAAAAATAGATGTGAAGAACAAGATAGCCACATTTGATCACTTTTGGCAAGAACAGGGCGAATATGATGAAGATCTGGAGATATATGACGTCATCGACAAATATGAAGAAGTCGAAATGGCCTATGACTTCATCCATATCGTTCCTCCTATGAGTGCTGTGGATGCGGTTAGGAATTCCTTGCTAAGCTGGCAAAAGGGAACCGCAAAAGGCTGGCTCGAGGTCGATCAGGAGACTCTTCAGCACCGTCGTTACAGTAATGTATTCGGTATAGGAGACATTTGCGGTATTCCCATGGGAAAAACAGGTGGAACTGCACGACACCATGCCCCTATCGTCTCAAAAAACCTTATTGCCGCCATGGAAGGTAAAGAGCTCCTAGAGAAGTTTGACGGATATACGGTTTGTCCATTGAAAACAGAATATGGGAAAATCATCATGGCAGAGTTCGGATACGATGGACCGCTTCCTTCTATTCCATTTTGGAAAGATATCTCTATACCACGTTCTGCCTGGTGGGTATTTGACGTCTATATGCTCAAACCGATGTATAAACATCTGATGATGCGAGGATTAATGTAGAAAAACCTACCCGTATCAAGATTAGCACCTATGCTACTGCTCTTTTTGACTAGGCGGCTTGTTTTGTACTGTACTTGTGCAGGATCTCTATAAACTGATCAATATGTTTTAGAAAAATTCTTACGAGATGGGGGTCAAAAGCTTTTCCAGATTCTGACTCGATATACTCCAGGATATCACTCATCTCCCAAGCCTCTTTATAGACACGTTTATGGGCCAAAGCATCAAAACAATCAACCAGTGAGACCATTCTGGCATGTATAGGTATTCCCATACCTTTCAATCCTTGCGGATATCCGTTTCCATCAAAGCGTTCATGATGAGAATAGGCAATATCGATGGCCATTTTTCCCATCTTAAGATCTGATTTGAAAGCCTCCTCAAGAATATGTTTTCCATGATTTGTATGCGTCTTCATCACTTCAAACTCTTCTTCTGTAAATTTACCCGGTTTACCCAGTATAGCATCCGGGATTGCAATCTTTCCTATATCATGCAAGACTGACATTTTTCCTATGATTTCAGCCTCTTTTGGATGGGTACCGTTAAGCGTTGCCAGTAATGATGTGTACTCTTTCATACGTTTGATATGTCCTCCGGTCTCCGCACTCTTGTACTCAGTCACCTCGCATAGGACATTGATAATATCATATTCAAAGATCTCCTTGACCTGATTGAAGATTTCCAGAGTGTCAATATTTTGATAGATCCTCGCATAGAGTTCATCACGGGAGAAAGGCTTGGTGATATAGTCATTCGCCCCCTCTTTTAAGAATTTGCTCGTGACATAGGACTTGGTCTCGCTGGTCAGTGTGATAATTGCCATCTCTTTCTTACTGAACTTTTTTCGTACCTTGCGTGTAAGTTCCAAACCATCCATAACCGGCATATGATAATCCGTGATAACAAGCTCTATATCCGGATTAAGACTAATAACCTCAAGTGCTTGACTTCCGTTATCCGCCTCAAGAACCTTGAACTGATGCAGACTAAGATTGTTTTTGAGATAATACCTGTACGTAAAAGAGTCGTCGACGATAAGTACTTTTTTCTCCCGGTTCTCTTCCAGCTGCAACAGTTTTTCGATGACTGAGACAATATTGTCATAATTCTCTTTAAGGATATAGTCTACAATATTGGAGGATTCAAAACTGTCACGCAGTTCCTCACTCATATCTGAGGTAAAGATCACCGGTGCGATATCATGCCTGTTTACAAGAGCAACTGCCTGCCCATCTTCACAATCGGGAAGATGCAGGTCCGTCACAGCATAGTCATAGGTATGCTCTTTCAAAAATGCTTCTGCCTGGGCATAGGTCCCGGCAATATCGTAATCAAAATTTGTAAACCTATTAAGAAGGTCCTTCATAATAGTACAAAGCATTTTGCTGTCTTCAATGATCAGTACACGGCTCATAAGAATTTCTTTGTTTTGATTTTGTTGATAAATCATTATGGCCAAACATAACTTAAATGAATAATAGGATTTTGATTTTAAATGCTTAACGAAAGATGAGGGCCTTTGCCAAGGCAGCCAGGATATTATCTTGCTGCCTGTGCAACTCTTCCCCTTTTTTCTCAAGTGTCTCCAGAGACTGTTTCGCCATCTGAAGCTGTTTGTAGCGGTTTCGATGTGCGATGTTTGCATTTTCAAGCTTCAGTGTCAACTCACCTTTATCGCTGAAAAGTTTATCATGCTTATCAAGTAAGGCTTTCTCCTCATGCCTTCTTTTCTTTAGTTCTAAAGCTTCCTCTTTACTTGGTTTCACAATGGTCAGGAGCTTGTTTTTCTCCATTGTGCATCGATGCAACTCATCTTTGAGAAGAGTGAGTTTCTGTGAGCATTTTTTTTCATCCGCTTTGCTCGCCTCCAATATCGATTCAGCCTCTTTCATAAACTTTTCAGTCTCTTTAAGTGCCAATACCTCTTGTTTATGCTTATTGTCATATTGTGAGCACTGCGTCATCACCGAAAATATGGAACTGTAGTTCCATATATTTTGTTTGGCATCGATAACAAAAGGTTTTTTGATCTTTTTACCACCCTTTTCTACGAGTGTTTCTCCGTTGTAAAAACGCAAAAACTCGTCTGCTTTTCTATCACGTTTCATCACCATATTGATCAATATCTTTGCACACAGATACAAAAGCTTGTCAAAGTTCAACCTCAATATATAACCGTTCAGAGCCAGGACACTCTCTTTATCCAGGGAGGAAGTATACTCCGACATCGCCACATCCACCATGGCTCTAAAGACATCAATATATTTGGCCCTGAACGTCATATTGTCTATCCTTGAAAAATCCAGAGCGTCATGGATCACATCAGGAGCCATATCAAGAAGAATATTGGAAAAGTTTTCAGGAAAGTTCTCTTTGTAAAGCTTTTGCATAATCTCTGGTGAGACTCCAAGAAAACGCCTGTTCTCATCTTCGCTCATCTTTTTCATATCGAAAAAATAGCGTATATAGAGCTTTTGGCGCAGGAAAAGGACAATGTCTCTGGCATGCAGGCTGAAACTGTTTTGAACAGCCGAGCGTATAGTGTTTCGAAGCCCCACAGGGTCGTCTACCAATAAGGTTTTAGAGAACTTCTCATAAAGTGATTGCAGGGTTCCTTCAGGAAAACACAAAAGGTTCTCCTGAAGCGTATAGTCATCCTTCTCTTCGACAAGCTTCTGCAAAGAGACATTCAGACTGATAAAGGCCTTATCCATATCGGCACTGTTGACACCCTCTTGGAATCTATTCGATACCTTTATCTTCCCCTCTTTGATTTCTACCTCACACTCCTGGGAATAATATTTAAAATGGTTGGCGATACATGTACCGATTGTCTTTGTACGCGTCAGTGTCTTATCCTTTCCGAAAACACTGAAGAGCTCATTTAAAAGCGCCTCATAATGTTTTTGAGAAAAGTCTGAAGCATAAAAGTCTTCGTCAAGTTTATTCAATAGATACTTACGGGTAAACTTATTGATTTCATCAGAAATACTGGCATCACTTTCTACCGTGGGGAGCATTCTTCACCTTGATCTTATGATGTGTATACTATATTCATTCATAGAGAAAGTCATATCTTATAATATTTTTACTTTACCTATTCTCTATCCAGCATCGACTCTTTTCAACCTTGCATTTTCATTTTTTTCACTCTGTTGCACAATTTCGACATCTTTTTATATTACACTGCTCATTTTAAAAGGAGAACTATGCCGGTCAATACTTGCAATAACTTTTCTGAAGATATTGAACAATGGGCCTATATCAATTTTCGTTTGCAAGTCATGATCTCTAAGGAAGTACCTTCAATCAGTCAAACCATGAGAAGAGAGTTAAAGACGATTGGCTATGAAGGGATCTCGCTTGATTATCTCAATGCAGTGCAAAAAGAAGAATTATTGAGCAAGGATGCATTTTTTGGCTATCTGCAGACAGGTCATCGCATTATTGCATACGTTTTGAAGATAAATGGTCTTAATAGAGAGATGTTTAACTCTATTCATGAAAGTATAGAGAATGCCTATAAAAAGGCCATAGAAAAAAATGGACAGCATGAACTGATAGAGACAAGCTATCAATACGCTCTGCAGACACTTGCTGTGTTTAGACCCTGATGTTGATTCCCTGCAAAGGCTGGGAAAGCTCTTGCGCAAACTTTTCTAAAAATTCCCTGTTTTCAAAACTTGGCTCATCAAGTTTCGTATGGATCATTTTCCGTATGGCTTCATCACTCAATACTCCACTGAAATTACCGAAATACTGGCTTACGATATTGCGTTCATTTTGAGTGGTGAATCCGTTTGTAGCGGCAAAGGCAGCGGCTTTACCTATGCTGGCCAGAGACTCTTTCACCCTCTGCTTCTGTTCCGATGTATATCCGGCCGTCAGTTTTTCAAATACCAGCACAGCCTTTTCACTGAAATTATGCAAGGAGGAAAAAGAGATTGCTTGACTCTCATCTGTCTTGCCTTGAGTATATATACTGCTGTCATCTTGTGCTGAATATAAGGACGAACTGTTGTTTTGAATGATCATGCCGCTTTCAAAGCAAAAGCTATACCTCAATCGCAAAAGCACTATATTAATAAAGCTTTTATGATAATATAGTGATATGAAAGTTTCCAGAAAAGCAGAGTTTGGCAGTGATGTCATCTATCTCAGTGTTTTAGATCATGCAAGTCTTGCTGTTGTGACCGGGGATAAGTCCTTTTTACTTTTAAGCCTTGAAAACATGCAGGCTGAACAAAGCTTTACATTTAAAAATGCCAATGCCCATAGAGGAACCAAAAGCATAGCCTTCAGTCCGGACGGCCAGTACCTTGCCTATAGTGAGATAAACCAGTCTGTTGTACGTGTCATCAATATACAAACACGTAAACTGCACCACTCTTTTCCCACGCTGAAAAACCGCATTGAAACACTTTGCTTTAGTCCTGATTCACACTATCTCATCGCCGGGTCCATTACAGGAAGAGTCTATTTATGGAATCTTTTTTCCACAGGACAGATCTCTCGTTTAAGCTCTTTCCCCGAATACACGCCCCATCTTTTAACCAGACCCAAAGTCAACTATGTGTCCGCTGCATCCTTCAGCCCTTCGGGTAATCTTGTCGCCACGACCGGTTATGGCGGGAGTATAGTCGTTACCAACATCCATACAGAAGTCCTTCCTAAGCGTATTACCCCCAGCCATGTGCGTATTAACGCATTAAAATTTTTGCATGAGAATACGCTCGCCGCAGGCAATATCGAAGGTGCCATTGATATCATTGATCTGCATACCTCGCAAATCAAAAAACACTATCAGACAGGGCTAAGCAGTGTTGATATGATAGCCGTCTGCAGTACGGGAAACTATCTTTTGGCTGCCGGGCATGCTAAAGACATTGTACTTATCGATATCAAAAAACAGAAAATCCGTGACGCTTCCTATATCACTCTTACTGGCCGAATCACCCAACTCAGCATAAGCGGGGACGATACACTGTTTGTCGGCTGCGAGGACGGTTCCATTAGCGAATATGAGCTCCTGCCTGTAGGCCTACTAAAATCATATATCAATACCCGAGCCTATGCAAAAGCTTACCGACTTATTCAGGAGTACCCGCTTTTAGAAGAACACACTCTTAGTGCTGAGCTTGAGCAAGAATGGGAAAACAGGCTTTCAAATGCTTTAAAGATGATAGAGGATACCCATTCCAGTGATGCCCTGCTTCTTTTGGAT
>JBFESZ010000073.1:0-10676 GCA_041548245.1 Sulfurimonadaceae bacterium | reverse complement strand
GTGTCTGTCTGGACAAATACAATCGTCCTGTATTGACCACTGATCGGATGGTTCAATTGGGTCGTGATATTAAACCAGCGGAACTTTCCGTCTTTACAGTGAACTTTAGCCGGAAACCCATTGAGGTCCGTCTCTTCTTTTTGTGCCTTTTTTACAGCATTGAACCATTCCGTCGTTATATACTTTTGATAACTCTCTTCCGGATAGGCCTTACTAAACCACGTTTTGTCATCGGGAATCTCTTCAACCGTATATCCAATACTCTTTATAAAACTTTTATTTGTATAAATGATCTTATCATAAGCTTCGCCCTTATCATCATAGGCCAGTTCATTCAGCGTGACCGGGTTAGGCAGGGTATCCAATAAATCAAAAATTTGAGACAGGTTTGTATCATCCATGTAAAAAAGCCATATTTTAATAGTATTTTATCATTATATCACATTCACTCTAAAAAGCTCTTCTCTTGTTGGTATAGAATCGGCCGCACCCTTTCGAGTCACACAGAGTGCAGATGCTTTGATAGCCATATCAAGACACATCTCAATATCTTCCTCTTTCATCAGACCTGCTAGAAAATAGCCTATAAAAGTGTCGCCGGCTCCCGTGGTATCCACTGTCTGAACCTCCAGAGCCGCTTTTGTGATATGTTTTTTTCCATAGGCATAGACAAGGCCATCCTTTCCCAGCGTCAAAAGGACTTGACTCTGGGGATAGAGCTCCTGCATGCGTTTGATAATCATCTTTGGCTCATGCTCTGCTGTGAGCATTTCTCCTTCGACTTCATTGATGATAAAGACCTCGACCTCGTCAAGAGGATAGGTTTTGACAGCCTCACTCATGGGAGCAGGGTTGAAAACGATATGGATCCCCCGGTTTTTAGCCTGGTTGAGGATTCTATCCACACCGTTTATCTCATTTTGCAAAAGCAGATAATCTCCACTCTCGCACACATCCAAAACCCTCTTTATCTCTTCCTCACCAAAACTCTCATTGGCCCCGGCATGGATAATAATGGCATTTTCACCCTGGGCATTGACCTGAATAATGGCATGACCCGTGGGAATATCAACAGAGTCTATCATGGAAGTGTCTACTCCGCATCTGCGAAGCCCCTCCCTTAGCCACTCGCTGTCGTGACCGATCTTGCCGGCATGAAATACCTTGGCTCCGGCATAAGCAAGGGCAATGGATTGGTTAGCCCCCTTTCCGCCTGAAAAGACCTGGTACCCCTCACTGCGAAGTGTCTCGCCAGGGCGGACGAAATGCTCAACACTGTAGACATGATCGATATTGATCGAACCGAAATTGATGACCTTCATGGGCTGACTCCTCCTTGCATATCATGTATTATACAGCAGAGCCATGCTCCATTTTATATTCGAGTAAGTAAGAATGGACTATGATTGTTGTAGATACAAAGATGGAGGTGTGAAATGATTGATGCAAAAAAACTTCAAAAGTACGTTAAAAAACAGGTCAAGTCCCTGTTGAAAAAAGAGCTGAAACAGCAGATTAAAAAAGATCTAAAGGCTTACAAAAAAAAGGAAAAATCGGAAAAGAAACTTTCCTCGAAGAAGTAAAGCTTTACGGGTTGCTCTATAAACTGCATAGCGGATTATGAGAACATCCACTATAAGAACTTTCTCTCTTATAAGCTCATAATCCGCTTTATGTTCTAGGCTTTTTCCAATATCTCGATGATGATATCTTTCTCATAGATACCACCCATGCCCCATAATACACCCAGTTCTGCCGCATTTTCTGCCAAGTCCGCAATACTTTCTCTTGGTATGTTCGCATCTGCCAGACTCACGGGAGAACCGATTTTTGCAAACCAGTTCTGCAAAGCCTCTATGCCAGCATCCGCACCCTCAACGCCAAAGACCTCTTTGGCAAAACGTTCAAACTGAGCAAGGTTTTGGTTCTTATACCACTTCATCCATGCAGGGATGACGATAGAAAGACCTGCCCCATGCGCAATATTGAACAGCGCCGAAAGGGCATGCTCGATCATATGGTTCGGAAATGAACCGCCGGCCGTTCCTGCAGGTGTCAAGCCGTTTAATGCCTGGGTCGCCACCCATGCAAACTCCCCTCTGGCATCATAATTGTCCGGATCATCAATCAAGATTTCCGTTGTCTCCATAATGGACTTGATGATCGATTCGACGATCCTTGAATTGAAATTCGGATGATATGAAGCTGTAAAATAGATCTCTATGGAGTGCGCAATCGCATCAACCGCTGAATAAGCCAGATACTCTTTCGTCACAGTAGCCATCAACTCCGGATTGATCACAGATAGAACAGGGTTAACCAGCACGGAGGAGATAGAGTACTTCTGCTTTGTTTCATCCTTCATCACAACCGAGTTTCCGTTCATCTCACTGGCCGTTGCCGCAAGTGTCATAACGGTAAAAACGGGAAGCGCTTGGGTGATCTGGGCTTTTTGGATAAAGAAGTCCCACACGTCCCCCTCATATTTAGCCCCTGCAGCGATAGCCTTGACCGAATCAGCAACAGAACCCCCGCCGACACCCAGTACAGCCTGAAGCTTTTTATCCTTGGCAATCTCGATACCATCGTATACCCGGCTTAGAAGCGGGTTACTCACAATACCGTCGAGCTCTTCGTAGACTATGCCGCTTTCTTGAAGCGAAGCAATGACATCATCATAGAGACTGCTTCTTTTGATACTGCCCATCCCATAAACCAAAAGAACGCTTTCAACTCCGGCTTCTTTGATATATTTTCCAATATTTTTCTCTTTACCCTTACCGAACTCTATCTTGGTAGGGTTGTAGTACATAAAATCATTCATATCTATCCTTCTGTTGTCAAAGAGGATTATATACCCCGATTACTTTACTTTGCATAAGGAAAAAGACCTTCGTTTAATGTAGCTGCAAACACGAAAAAAGCATCCCATCACCGTGTAAAAAATCCACAAAGCATTCCGACACCCTAGCTAAAGGTTCTCTTTTTTACATGAATTTTACTTCCATATTGTATATTAAGTACATGTTAACAAAAGGCCTTGAATGAAAATCATGCTGGTAGAAGATGAGTATGTGCTCAATCGGACCATTACCGATTATCTAAAAAGCAAGGGCTATGAGACAGATAGCTATACCGACGGATTGAAAGCTTTCGAGGCCATTAAAGACAATCATGTCATGTATATACTCGACATCGATATTCCCGAGGTCAACGGCATTACCCTGCTTGAGAGCATCCGTCAGATCTATCCTCAAAAACCCGTCATTATGATCAGCGCGACCATAGATATCAGCATGGTCTCTGCCGCTTACAACAGCGGTTGTAATGACTATTTGAAGAAGCCCTTTGACATTTTGGAGCTGGAGCTTAAGATCAAGTCCTTTTTACGCACTTATGATCAGGGCATTGAACTTCCCTCCGGGCTCTTTTATAATACCCTACATCAACAGCTCTTTCTTCATGAAAAAGAGCTGACTTTGACATTCAAGGAGCGTACCTGTTTTGAACTTTTGGCAACAAACCGTGGCCATCTCGTTACCAATGAACAAATAGAGATGGCAGTATGGGGAGGAGATGTACAGACCAGTCATGTCAGGCAGCTGGTGAAGCGATTAAGAAATAAGATTCCCGATGGCATCATTGAGAACCGTATAGGTGAAGGGTATATTATTTTATGAATAACACCATGGCACATCTGGCCTATTCTTTAAAATGGAAACGACAGCAATGCATATGAAAATCAAGCAGCTTGTCTATTTACTCATTGCTATCGGCATCCTTATCGCTGTACTTTTTTCTTCAGGCTACTACTATTTTTTGCAAACGACGCTGCTTGAGAAGATGAACCAGGAGTCACTCAACCGTGCCCACGATGTCACCAAGAGAATAGATACCATCTATGACCGTATCGCCTACCGTTTCTATGAAGAAGAGAAGCCGATGTACCAGGCACTTGAAACTGCTCAGAAGTATTTTAAAGAGAACGGTCGCATGGCTTCCGTAGAAACGCTCGCAAATCTATTGAATACGGGTCAAAAAGACTTGACTTACAGCGTGTACCTTATCAATAGCGACTATATCATCGAAAAAAGCACTTTTTTACCGGATCTTGGACTCGATTTTAAAGTATTAAACCTGGCATATATCATCTTGCAAAATGTCTTCTCACAAAAAGTAGATATAGATCTTTCAGCCATTCACTATGATGGGGTTTCACAGGACTTCCGGCGTTATATCGTCCAAAAGGCAAAGCATGGTGATTATATGATCCAGCTCGGTCTAAGCCTTAAAAACGAATATTCTCTAAAAAGCTCTATCAACAGACTCCAAGAAAAGATTCCGACACTTTTAAACATGCATATTTACCAGCTTTTTCCTATATCACCCGATATCGTCAATGTAGAGTTACAATGGAACAGCCACTCATTCAGCCAAACTAAACAGAAGCAAATTTTACGCCAAAGGGACCTTGAGATGTTTAAAAAACAGGTTGTTCCCATAATAGGCATACCTATGCATGAGGTCACCCACCAGGTTCTTATGGAGTACTTTTCAAATAAGATCATAGGTGAACTAAAATATCAGGACATTCATTTATGGGAAGAGGGCCACTATGTACATAGGATCATGATGCCCTTTATGACTTTTCGAAACAACTTGGACAAGAGTATCAATCTGCTCATCATGGAGTTTGACCATAGTGAGATAGAAAAGGCACGTCATTTCATGCAACAGTCGATGTGGGCCTTCTGGATTTTTTTCAGCCTGCTTATTGGCATACTGATATGGATTTTACGCTATAAGATCCTTGATCCACTCTCTATCATGCAGTCGAAGATGAGAAAAAAAGAGTCTGTCCCGTTTGAGAAAATTCCTTACCGAAATGATGAGTTGGGTGCGATATCACGTACCTATAATCAGCTCTTGGAAGATTTACAGCGTGAGATACTCAGCAACAAATCACTCTATGAAGAGTTTAAAATCTTTTCGGGCAATGCCATCCATCAGATACGAACCCCCTTAAGTGTCATCAAGATAGCCCTTGAGATGATCCAAACGGCAGACAAGGAAGCCAAAAAGCGAATCCGCTCTTCGTTAGTCTCCATTGAACATATGTATGATTCACTAAGTTACATGGTCCAGCATGATAAAATCGAATATGTTAAAGAACGTCTTGACATATCTAAACTATTTGAGCAGCGTTGTAAAATATTCAGTATTGTTGCTGAGACCAATGATGTGATACTAGAGCAATATATAGAGCCTGACATTATGGTAATGATGAACCCCTATGAGGCAGAGTACCTCATCGATAACAATCTTTCCAATGCGATTAAACATGGCGAACAGGGTAAAGCGATCACCCTTTCACTTCGAAAGATCAATAATGAAGTCGAGCTAAGATTCGAGAACTATGCAAAGGCAATTGATAATATCGAGACTATCTTTCACCGTTATACAAGAGAAAACCATAGGGTCGAAGGAAGCGGCATTGGCTTAAGTATGGTCAAGACGATCTGTGAACGTAATGAGATCTTCATACGCGTCGATTATCTGCATGGTCGCAACCGGTTTATCTACCATATAGAAGCAATTTGACATCAATGTTACATCCATAGTTTAAAATATCTGAAGTAACATTTCTTCCAAGGTTTTGTATGGGGTTTTTACAATCAATGCTTGCTTCAACTGTTTTAAGTGAGAGTTCATTGTTTGAACAGATCTTTTTATCCTCTCCCGTTGCGACAATTGTCACTGATGAAAATGGTATTGTCATCTTATCTAATGAGGCATTCAGCAATCTGAGTGGTTACTCCAAAGATGAGATAGAGGGAGAGCGACTCTCTTTACTGAAGTCAGGTCAATATGACCATGGCTTCTATGAGAAAATGTGGGCAAAGCTATCTGAGGAAGGTTCTTATGAAGGAGAAATCTGGAACAGGCACAAAAATCGTTCCTTGATACTTGTTTCAGAAAAAATCCAACGGGTTCATCATCAAAAAAAGACCTACTATATCGGCATGTTTGAAGATATCACGAAAGAGCATCACCTCATGCAACGCTATCAGCACTTAGCCCTGCATGATCCCTTGACGGGACTGGCTAACCGAAACCTGGTGAAGACTCGATTTAGCCACGCCCTTTCAAGCTCGATACGAAGCGGAAAAAAGCTCGGGATGATACTGTGCGATCTTAATGAGTTTAAACAGATCAATGATCAGTTTAACCACCAGACAGGCGACAAGGTCTTGATTGAAGTAGCAAAACATCTAAACCAGAACCTTCGACAGAGCGATACTGTCTCAAGATATGGCGGTGACGAGTTTTTGATTATTGTCGAGAATTTGGAAACATCAGATGAACTCGCTTTGCTTATCCAAAAAATAGGAACCCGTCTTATGATGAACAATATGGATGAAGAAGAACCGCTTCAAATCAGCTGGAGCATAGGTTATTCCTGCTTTCCCCAAGATGGAACCACTTACGATCAACTTTTCCAAATTGCCGATTCAAAACTCTACAACCAAAAGAGTAATTACTACGGGCACTGACTCATTTAAACGCTCAATACGATTGAATTTTTTTATCTAAAAACCAGGATATATGTGTAGTTTTGTCACAAAAATCATACATTCTAAAAAGTATCAAAAACCGTTACTCCTTTTTCCATTCTATATAAGATTCTTGAATTAAAATTCTTTTTCTAAAATCAATAATTTTTATATTCAAAGTTACCCATTATGAAACAATGTATTAAAGAAGACAGATCATGTCTCGGCAGAGACTGCCGAGAGTTTTCCAATGTTATCTCCCTGTGCTGTTATGAGGAGGTAAAAGAAGAAAAAGAAGTCGTACAAAACCTGATCGATGCGATAGAAGACTGTAATCATTCCAAAGAGAGCCTCCACAAGATCTGCTCACAACTCTCTTACGCCGCTTCTATCATCAATCACAACAATGAAGAGGAACTCCAGGAAATATTTCCTATTGTCAAACGCTTCTCACTTTTACTTTATGAGTTTCAAGAGAAAATACTTCACGATCATACAATCGGTGATATTGTTTACTCTTTTGTTAATGAACTTCATAAATGGTTCAGCTATCGTTTTCTAAGCGGAGTCACACCCTTTGAACATCCTGTCCAGTACCAGTCCATTGTTGCCGACATCAACACGATTGAGATGGCCTTGGGCATCTGTATGATCGAGAACTATGATGATGATTCGCTTGATGATCTCTTCTTTTAGCCTCCTGGCCTAATCCAGGATCCATACAGAAAACTTTTTCCCCTTGATACGACCTTTTTGAAGCTGTCTGTGCGCTTGCATGATATGCTCTCTCTCTATAGCGACATACGACTGTCTATCATAGATGTCTATCTTTCCGATATACTTGCCTTGCAAGCCCGCTTCTCCTGTCAAAGCACCAAGAATATCTCCCGGACGCATCTTCTCTTTTTTGCCACCTTCGATAACAAGTGTGACATTGGGTGGTTTCAGGCTAAAGCCTTCTATCTCTTCCAGAGTGTTGCTTTCATCAAAGATACGCGTATCGTTTTTATATGCATCCGCCTCTCTTAACTCATCATCTGTAAATAAACTAAAAGCCATCCCCTCTTTACCCGCACGTCCGGTCCTGCCTATACGGTGAGTATAGGTGGATTCATCCCGGGGAAGGTCATAATTAATGACCATCTCCAAGTCTTTGATATCCAGACCCCGTGCCGCCACATCTGTCGCGATGAGTACAGAGCAGCTCCCATTGGCAAACTGGACCAAAACATCATTTCTTTCATATTGCTCCAAGTCACCATGAATAGCCAAGGCATCGATATCCCGTTCACGCAGTGAATCCGCGATCTGCTGGCATTCAAGCTTAGTGTTGGCAAAGACGATACTCGTCTCAGGTCTGTATCTTCCCAGTATCTTTATCAATGCATTCAGCTTATTCTCTTTACCCACTCCATAGAAATGTTCGGTAATTTTGTTGGCACTTTCCTCAGCAATTGTCTTTACACTGACTGCATTTTTTTGAATAGAACCGCTAAGGGTGAGAATCTCTTCGGGAAAGGTCGCGGAAAAAAGCAGTGTCTGGCGCTGTTGCGGGGCATAGGAGATCACCCTTTCGATCTCTTCGACAAATCCCATATCGAGCATGCGGTCAGCCTCATCAAGGACCAGTGTCTCCAGCTCCTGCAGCTTTAAAGAGCCTTTTTTTAAATGTTCGTGTACACGTCCCGGTGTTCCAACAACGATATGCGCACCATGTCTTAGCGAACCCAATTGCGGTCCAAATGCTGCACCGCCACATAAGGTCAATACCTTTACATTATGCGTCGCACGAGCCAATCGGCGGAGTTCTTTTGCGACCTGATCGGCAAGTTCTCTTGTCGGACACAACACAAGCGACTGCACGCTAAACTTCTTAACCTGAAGTCTGCTTAACAGCCCTATACCAAAAGCGGCTGTCTTTCCACTGCCCGTCTTTGCCTGTGCGATGATATCGACATTCTCCAGGATCAAAGGCAAAGCTTGAGCCTGTATGGGTGTCATCTTTTTATAGCCGAGTTCATCCAGGTTATATAACATCTCATCCGTTAGGCTGAGTGTTGAAAATTGATTTGTATTCATGATGGAAGTATATCCTTACTTGTGACACATGCTGATGAATTTAAAAGATTAAACTAAAAAAGGATATGATTCCGTCATATAAACGAAGGAAATTATGTGACATTCAACCAACTAAAGATGGCCGTCTATGCAACCTATTTAACCAATTATTACGGCTTTAAATTAAGAGGGGTCACCGACGCAAACACCAAAAAAAAACATCGCATCGAGTATGCGACCAAACTCCTTGAAAAACTCAATATCACCATCAATATCATCAACAAGGAGAAACTGCCACAAGAGGGTCAGTATCTGCTTGTTTCCAATCATCGAAGTGTGATTGATCCCCTTATCATCGAAATCGCCACGAAAGAGACGGAACTCTTTGGCCACTGGATCTCAAAAAAAGAGCTCTACAACTCCTTCTTTTTCGGTCTCTTTGTAAGAAATGCGGGAACCATTCTACTAGATAGGGAGTCTTCTCAGATGAGCGGTTTTTTCAATGATATAAAAACCTGTGTGAAAGATGGCGATTCTATCTACATCTTTCCTGAAGGCACAAGGAACAAAGGTACTTCAGAACTGGGAGAGTTTAAAGAGGGCTCACGTATCATCGCCGTTAAGAACCGTCTTTCCATCCTTCCCGTTTTCATCCGTACACAGGCCAATGATGTCCTGATGTCTTCATTAAAAGATGAAAAGAAACAGCGTACCATCGATATCGAGATCGGAGATATCATCGACCACAAAGACAAATCAATGACTCTTGAAGAAGCCTACAAAAAGCAGTTCGATATACAATAAGATGGAACACCACCCTTTTGAGCCCATCATCTTTTCCGACTCCAAGATATTGGTACTTGGCTCATTCCCAAGTCTTAAATCTTTTGAAGAGGGTTTTTATTATGCCCATCCACGCAATCAGTTCTGGCCACTTTTAGCGAAAGTCTTTGAGGAAGAGACTTCCACCCTTGAACAAAAGATATCTCTGTGTAAAAGACATCACCTCGCCCTTTGGGACAGTGCGAAAAGCCTCAAAAGAAGTCATGGAAACTCCAGTGACTCCAATCTGGAAAAAATTGAAGTCAATGATTTTAAAACGCTGCTTGATACGTACCCATCAATACATACGATTATGTTTACAGGGAAAAAAGCCGAGTCCATCTTCAACACAAAGTATAAAGACCTTCCTGTAAAAAAAATCCTGCTTCCCTCTCCTTCACCCGCTTATGCGGCACTCTCCTTTGCATCGAAACTGCAACGATATAAAGAGCTTTTCCGATAAGAACTGCTCTTAAAAATCAAAGATGTCCTCAAGATTCTGTTCATCTGCTAGTTGCTGTGGTTCTATTTGCATCCGTATCATGGCAATATCCGCCTTCAGTGAACTGTCCATAAAATGCAGATCCGCCCCACCAGTTACAAAGAGTACATTGGCCCAGCGGTCTATGTTATTAACAAATCCTTCTACCAGGGCGACCTCGTCCATTGTCATCTGTGAAAAGGCTTCCCAGGAGGTATTCATCAAGACAGAGAACTCCGTGATAAGATTAACAATTCCGGAGATTTGAGGATATGACATTGCACTCAGACAGAACATGCTTAGGCATGATCGCAGACGTATAAACACATCCTTTTGAAAGCCCACTTTTTTACATCGATACATCAGATCAACCATGTCATCACAGATCTTTAATACCTCATCTATGTCCTCTCGTTGCATAAAAGTGTAAGGCGGTACTACAGCGACACTTGGCTCAGTAAGCGATGTAATCAGGTTTTGTCTTCTTTTCTCCTGTTCAACATTACATATCTCGTGATGCTTGAGCGAGACCTCTTTGATCAATTTGATTGTAATACGCTTTTTATCGGCTTTAAAAGGAAAATCATTGGACTGCTGTTTTAACAGTTTTTTTAAAGCAGCAGAAACATTTATATTCCATATCGTAAAATAAAAACATGCATCATTTTCCTCGATGATTATTTCAAAGAAGAGCTCCCCCTTCTCTTCAAACAATCTCGCTACAAAAGCATACAAAAGACTGATAAAACGGTATAGGATCT
>JBFESZ010000072.1:0-10757 GCA_041548245.1 Sulfurimonadaceae bacterium | reverse complement strand
TTTTTCATCGTCGCAAAATTCATCTGGGATATTCCGAGTAAATTCGCAATATCCTTGTCAAATATCTTCCTACCAGGGAAATCTTCTGAAACAACATCTTTAATCTCTTCGACTATTTCGCTAAAGCCTTTCATTTTGGCCTCCTAATATCGTGATTTATAGTGTAATAATAAGCAGTTGACATTATTTTACACAATTATATGTCAATTTGCAATATTATTTAAAAAGCATGTCGTTTATAATTAAACTTATCCCAATTAAACTTCAAAATGAAGTATTTAAAAGGATAAAAGATGGCAAAGATTATAAAAAAAGCAGAAACAATCTTTACAAGATTTGAAAGATCTTTGGAGAACTTAGCAGATAAAATATTATAAAAAGATCACTCTTGTCTATCCTGATCATGTCGTGAAGCATGATAACCGGCAAATATGAATACTAAAAAAAGAATGAAAGCAGCAGGGATGACGATATCAAAGAAAGATGTCACATCAGCTCTTGATAGGAAATGAAGTTTTGTTTAATCGCTTCATACAAAATGATTCCCGTACTAATTGCAAGGTTTAGACTTCTACCCTCTTTTGTCATAGGTATAGTAATGCATTGCTCAGGGTATTTTTCCAACACATCTGAAGGTATGCCTTTTGTCTCACTTCCAAAAAAGATATAGCACTCTTTTTCAAAGGAAGCTTCAAAATATGGCTTATCTGTTTTTGTCGTCGCAAAATGACCCTCTTTCGCTTTTGGGTTTTTAGAAAAGAACTCCTCTAAATTCTCCCATACATGAAGATCAAGTTTATGCCAGTAATCCAACCCTGCGCGACGCACAGCCTTTTCATCGATATCGAAGCCAATCGGTTTGATCAGATGGAGCGTTGTGTCTGTGTTGACACATAGACGGCCTATAGCACCTGTATTGTTTGGTATTTGAGGATGTACTAGAACCAGATTGATCATTAAAAAATAACCGTTTTATTTTTATAGACAAAAATTCTGTCTTCTAATGCAAGTTTAAGAGCACGTGAGAGTGTTATCTTCTCAATATCACGACCTGAACGCTGCATGTCCTTCCAACTGTGATCATGGTTCACATTAATAACATCTTGTGAAATAATAGGTCCCTCATCCAGATCGTTGTTTACGAAATGTGCTGTAGCACCAATGATTTTAACACCTCGCTCATGAGCCTGTTTATATGGGTTTGCCCCAATAAATGCCGGTAAGAACGAATGGTGAATATTAATAATCTTGTCACTGTAAGCTTCGACAAAGGCAGGTGTTAAAATCCGCATATATTTAGCCAAAACTATATAATCAATATCAGAAAACTGTTCCAGACATTTTAACACTTCAGCCTCATGCTCGTGCCTGTTCAAGCCTTCATGCGAGACACAGTAATAAGGTATATCAAATTTTTTGACCAAAGGTTCTAATATGTCATAGTTTGAGACAACAGCCATAATGTGTGCATCAAGTTCACCGGCCTCATAACGAATCAATATATCCCCCAGGCAGTGGGATTCTTTAGTTACCATCAAGACAATATTCTTTTTTCGCGGAGAAACAACTTTGAAATTGATTTCATCAATTAAGACTTCGCCAAGCTTTGCATTTAAAGTTGCTTCATCTATATTGCCTTCTACGACACTTCTCATAAAGAATTTTTCATTATCACTGTCGACAAACTCATGATTTGAAAGGATGTTGAGCTCAAGCTCATAAAAAAGCTTGGATGTAGTATAGACCAGACCTTTTTTATCTGCACAATCAATAAGTATTCGGTATTGTCTCATTTTTTAATTTCTTTAATACGCGCTTCAATTGAAGCAAGAAGATATTCTAAAAAGTTTAACGTCAAATCGACCTTGGCCTCTATATTGACATTATTGGGTGATTGAAAGCCTTCAAACAGCACATGAATACGCTCTTTCATGTTCTCAAGGAAAAGGGCTTCATTGTGTGTAGATTCGACCTTAGTCGTATCTTTGCTTAGTTCATCAGCAGGTTTTGTTTCTACAGTGAGTAATATATCACTGGCAACTGATTCATCTTTAGAGTGTTCCAACTCCTCTAGCGTCGAGAGAATAACATCTTTTAATTCCATAGCTTTAACAACCACCTTTCAAATTCATTGAACTCGATGGGATCTTCCATCTTAATGAAGAACTCTTTCATCTGCTCATTACAGCCAAGGTATTTCTTGCGCATGCCAGACAGACGGCGAATGGCAATCTTTGCATCAGCATTGCTGGGATCTTTTTTTAAGATCTCCTGGTAAATTTCCAAGGCCTCTTCTTTAAGACCTTGAAGCTCGTAAATATTTGCGAGAGTTAGTGTTTGCATTGCGCTGCGTAATTAGCAATGATAGAACCCATCTCAGAAGTTGAACACACCTCTTTGGCATCATACATGCTAATATCTTTGGTACGATAGCCTTCACTCAATGCTTTGGCAATAGCAGCATCTATCTTATTAGCTGCTTTTACTTCATTAAGTGCGTAACGCAACATCATCGAAGCTGACGCTATCGTAGCGATAGGGTTAGCGATACCTTGTCCTGCAATATCAGGGGCAGAACCGTGGATCGGTTCATACACACCTACCTTACTTCCGACAGAAGCTGAAGGGAGAAGACCAATAGAACCAGAAAGCATAGAAGCTTCATCACTTAGGATATCTCCAAATATGTTTCCTGTTAGCATGACGTCAAACTGTTTCGGATCACGTATAAGCTGCATTGCAGCATTATCAACATACATATGAGTCAATTGAACTTCAGGGTACTCTTTGGAAACGGCTTCCACTTCTTCACGCCATAGCTGGCTGACATCAAGTACGTTGGCTTTGTCAATGGAGCAGACGCGTCTATCACGCTCCATTGCCGACTTAAAAGCCACATGTGCGATACGATTAATTTCCGAGCGGCTGTACACCATTGTATTCCAGCCTTTATTGTCATCACGTCCCTTTGGCTCACCAAAATAGATACCACCGATCAGTTCACGTACAACCATCAGGTCGACACCTTTGATAATCTCCGGCTTTAAAGAACTGGCATTGATCAGCTCGTCATACACCATAGCAGGACGAAGATTTGCAAAAACGCCCAGCTCTTTTCTAAAACGAAGAAGTCCTGATTCAGGACGTTTTTCACGTGGAAGGTTGTCCCATTTTTCACCACCGATAGCACCAAAAAGAACAGCATCGCTTTCCATTGAAGCAGTAATGGTCTCCTGAGGAAGAGGATCGCCATGCACGTCATATGCGATTCCTCCCATCAATAACTCTTTGTACTTAAGCTCAAAACCCTCACATGAAGCAACAGCGTCTAGGACCTTTACCGCTTCATCAATGATTTCAGGTCCGATTCCGTCACCCTTAATGAGTGCAATTTTATATTTCGCCATTATTTAGCCTCTTCCACTTCTTTTTTTGCAAAGTTCATCAATCCGCCTGCTGCAATCAGTTCCTGCATAAAAGGTGGAATCGGTGTAAATTTGTATATTTTATTTGTACTCAAATTAGTAATAGTACCAGCATCCATATCTATTTTTACACTTTGACCTTCAGTGATTTCAGCACTCTCTGGAAGTTCAAAAATCGGTAGACCCATGTTAAACGCATTTCTATAGAAAATACGTGCAAATGTCGGTGCGATAACTGCAGCGACGCCAGCTGCCTTCAAAGCGATAGGAGCATGTTCACGAGAAGAGCCACAACCAAAGTTGTCACCTGCGACAATAATATCACCCGCTTGCATTTTGTTTACAAATTCCGGATCTGCATCTTCCATAACATGTTTTGCCAATTCTTCAGGCACGGAAGTATTCAAGTATCTAGCAGCGATAATAAGATCCGTATCAATATCTTTGCCGAAATTCCAAACTTTACCTTCGATAGTTTGCATATTAAGTCCTACATAAAAAGTGTTCATCAACATAGCTATAGCTATCTGAGCACTCTTGTATTAATTTTTTTGTGATTCTAGCCAATGTGAGGTTTAAAAGAGTTTAAATAGAAGGACATGCTGCATAATATTAATTAATAGCAGCATATTTATGGAACCGTTAACGTTTTAGATTGACAACTGTTTGAAGCATCTCATCTGAAGTTGTAATAGCTTTTGAGTCAGCTTCATAAGCCCTTTGTCCTGTGATCAATTCGGTAAGTTCGACAACAAGCTGGACATTAGACATCTCAACAAATCCCTGTCTTAATGGTCCCAAGCCATTCAGTCCAGGTGTGTCTTCAATCGGAACACCTGAAGACTCTGTCTCAAGATACAAAGTGTCACCCAAAGAATGCAAACCGGCCGGATTAATGAAACTAATGGTTGTGATTTGTCCTATTTGTGTGGCCTGTGTTTGCCCCGGTTGAATAACAGTAACGATACCATCCGTACCTATATTGATGTCAGTGGCATCATCCGGAACGACAATCTCAGGTATCAGTTTATAACCATCTGAGTTGACAATAGTCCCATTCTCATCAAGTTTGAAAGCTCCATTTCTCGTATAAGATTCGGTACCGTCAGGAAGTTCCACTTTGAAGAAACCTTTACCCGTTATTGCTATATCGAGATTGTTCGCTGTCTGTTTCAGATTGCCTTCTGTAAAAATCTTAGTGATAGCAGTCGGGCGTACACCTAATCCCACCTCGATCCCAGTAGGTGATTTAGTGATCTGAGAGGTTCCTGTTCCTGCATATTCCATTGTCTGATACATCAAATCGGCAAACTCGGCACGTGATGACTTAAAACCGATAGTATTGACATTGGCAATATTGTTTGACGTATTGTCAATATGCAGTTGTTGTGCCAGCATTCCCGTAGAAGCTGTATAAAGTGATCTCATCATGGTTTTATTCCTTTATCCTAAGCTCTCGTGCTTGCAATCTTGTCAATTGCTTCACGGTTCATTTCATTCATCTGGGTGTCCATCGCTTTTTGATACATACCCACTAGACGCTGTGTCTCAATCATACCCACCATTGAACGGATGGCATTGACATTACTCTTCTCCAAAAAGCCTTGCGATACTGCCCCTGAGCCTTTGACTGCTTTTAGTCTATCCGTAGAATCCGGTGTAAAAAGATTACCAGAAGCGTGCTTGAGCTTATCAATACTTTCTGGCTCAACCAGTAACAGTTCACTTCCAGGGATAAAAGTACCATCACCAGGAATCAAGTAAGAGAATTGGCCGTTCTTATCAAGTGCTATGTTGGTAGCATCAACATTGAATTTGATAAAGTTTCCGCTGTCAGAATAGTCAGCAGGAAGTACTTTATGACCTTCCTTAGTTACAAGAAAACCTTCATCATCCAAAGTGAATGCCCCATCTCTTGTCAACTTTATACCTTCTGGTGTCAGGACAGCAAAAAAGAGATTCTTTTCCTTTAGTGCAATATCAAATGTATTAGAGGTCTGCTGGAATGATCCAACACTCATATCATTATATGAGGCGATTACCTGTGGAACACGAGCCACTGACCTGTTTATAAATTTTGCTGACTGCTTTGTGTGATTCTCAAGTGGCAGTTCGTCACGTTTTTCTTGATAAAGACGAAGAAAGTCCCCTATTACAAGGTCTTGTCTTTTATAACCGTTAGTGTTAACATTGGCAAGATTATTGGTAATGTTGTCCAGTCGAGAAAACTGGGCCACCATCCCGCCGGCAGCAGAGTAAAATCCATTTTGCATCTGTGCTCCTTTACGAATATAAATGAAACTAGCAAAATACGTTCCATTTAAAAAATATAAAAAATTAAAATATACAAACAAATCATTGATTTTATGAAACCACTAAACCATAGGCTTTTTAAGACGATATAGCTATATTTAAAAAAAGTTTGGGTATAATCCATCCTTTATTCAATATGAATCAATACACCTGCAAGGAGCCTCTTTGTCTGCAAAAGAGCTAAACAAGAACCTAGAAGAACTGTTTGCCAACCACCCTGATGACACATGTATTACCTATGAAGAGATTGTAGAGCTTTTTGATAAAGCCCCAACAAGCACTCAGGTAAAAAATATCATCAAGCATGCGCAAAAATATAAAAAATGCCTTTATACATCATCTGAGCATGCTCAAGTTTTGAATCAGCAAGAGTCAGAAGCTCGCCGTGAAGCTCAAAAAAAGATGCTTGAAGATGCCGATAACGAAGACTTCGACATCATGAAAGAGCGTGAACTCCTGGAGTGGTCTCGCTCTGATTCACCTGTACGTATGTACCTTAGAGAGATGGGACAGATCCCTCTTCTAACGAAAGATGAAGAGGTTTCCATCTCCAAACGTATAGAAAACGGTGAGAACATTATTCTTGATGCCATCTGTTCAGTCCCTTATTTGATCGACTTTATCCTTGATTACAAAGAGCCGCTTATTAACAGAGAGCGCCGTGTCAAAGAGCTCTTTAAGAACTTTGAAGACGAAGGTGCGGACAATGGCTCTGATGATGACAACTCCGACGATGATGATTCTGATGATGAAAAAGAGGTTAAACTCACTGCTAAAGATAAAAAACGTGTTGAAAAAGTTGTTACCAGCTTCAAGGCTCTGGAAAAAGCCAAAAAAGAGTGGGTAAAAACAACCGAAAAAGAATTCCCTGAAGACAAGGATGATTTAGAACACATCACACACTTTCTCACAGCAAGTTTTAAAAAGAAAATACTCAAAGAACGTCTTTTAGATCTTGGGCCGACATCCAAACTTATCAATGAACTTGTCAAATCAATGGAGACGGCACTTCATAGCGAAGATGGTTTTGAAAAAGAACTAAAACGCTTGGAGTATAAACTGCCCCTATTCAATGAAACACTACGCAAAAACCATGCGCAGCTTCTTGAAGAGATCATCGACCTTTCAAAAGAGGACGTAACAGCAAGAGTACCTGAAGCGACGATGGTTAGTACCTATATGGAAATCAAAAAGCTGATCCAAACCAATGAAGCATCAAAAGACAGCTTTGACATGGAACCGGAAAAACTCATAGCGATTTTAGAACAGATAAAACGCGGTAAAGAGATATCTGAAATTGGAAAAACACGTATGGCCAAATCAAACCTGCGTCTTGTTGTTTCTATCGCAAAACGTTATACAAACCGCGGACTGCCTTTCCTTGACCTGATCCAAGAAGGAAACATCGGTCTTATGAAAGCTGTCGACAAGTTTGAATACAAAAAAGGATACAAGTTCTCTACCTATGCAACATGGTGGATTCGCCAGGCTATCTCACGTGCTATCGCCGACCAGGCACGAACTATCCGTATTCCTATCCATATGATAGAAACGATTAACAGAATCAACAAAATCATGCGTAAACACCTTCAGGAAGAAGGGAAAGAGCCAGATGTCGATACAATCGCTAAAGAGGTTGGTCTTAGTGTTGAAAAGGTCAAAAACGTTATTAAGATAACAAAAGAGCCTATTTCACTCGAGGCGCCTATTGGAAACGAAGAAGATGGACGTTTTGGAGACTTTATTGAAGACAAAAATTCCATCTCCCCTGCTGAATCGATTTTAAAAGATGACCTAAAACTTCAGATTGAAGGTGTACTAGAGCAGCTTAACGAAAGAGAAAAAGCTGTTATTAAAATGCGTTTTGGAATTATGGATGATGAAAGTGATCGTACACTTGAAGAGATCGGTAAAGAGTTGAATGTAACACGTGAGCGTGTTCGTCAAATTGAATCTTCTGCGATCAAAAAGCTTAAACACCCTAAAGTAGGACGCAAACTCAAAAACTATATCGAAGAGTAATTGAAAGGCAATTATGAACTTTTGTGAGAAATGGATTGAGTTTGACTACAATCCATACATACTCTTTGACAGCGACGGTAAAATCCTTACTTTAAACAATGAAGCTCAGTATCTGCTCGGGTACACAGATGCCGCTTCCCTTTTTAAACTGGCCATAACCTATGCCAATGCCAATACGGGGTTTAAGACCAGTTTTTTAGATCTTGAATATGGACGTTTTCGATTCTTTGCATTGATGGTAGGCTATGATAATGAAGACGAGATAGGTCTTAGACTTTTTCAATCACCGGCTTTTCATTACTCTGAACCAAGTCAAGAGGGAGACCTCGTCAATATTTACACCCTGGTTGATCTGTGTATCAGTTCAAACTCAATTGGTAGTTCATCTACGCATATAAAAGACTTTGACCCTACTATTCCAGATATTCGAATCCCGACTGAACGTTTCATCAAACTTCTAAATAAAGTGTATGAGATGCACAAAGAGGCCCTAAGAATAACGACAAAAATCTATTTTCGTATTGGTGAACACATCAAGACCGAAGATAAAAAATATACGCTTTTTTCAATCGAAGTACAAAGTGATCAGATGAAAAATGATCAGATTACAGAGTTAAAGGGACTTGCAGGTAAAATGAATATCTTTATAGATTTCAAGCACAATACAGCAGTCTTGAATATACCGCTGATTACCGATTAATAGATTTTATCCCTATAAAAACAGCAGACGCGATTCCAAAGCCAAGGCCGATAAGAAAAGCGGTGATATCAAGTATTCTGTTGTTATTCAACCCAATAAAACTTAACACAAGGACGGCGTAAGGGATAAAGCGCCATAAAGAGAACAATCCTCGAGAAGACTTCAATGTCTTTTTCAGGGTCTGCTTGTTCTGTTTAAGTCGGGCTTTTTCATCTTTGACTATCCGAGCAAGATCAACTGTCTTTTCGTCAATACCCGAGTGTTCTTCTTCATAAAGCTCATGTGGGTCTTCGATTTTATCGAGAAGATCATTCTCTAAACCCTCACCTGATTCTAATCGTTTAAGAACAAGCCGTTTATAACCATGAAAAGAGCCAAAGACAATAGCCATTGAACTCAAAAAAGCCAGTTCGAAATTCAACAACCATTGCCAATGTCCCTGAATGAGCAGAACCAGTACAAAAATGAGTTTGACTAACAAAACTCCAAAAAGATATTTACGCATCATCCTCATCATCATACAGCGGCTTTTGGTCCTGATAACGTGGATTGTTCTTTTTCAACTCTTCAAATTCACGCATCTGCTTTTTATAGGCCTTGAATACATTAAGAACGGCCGCCGCGACTCCGATAAAAACGCCGATCCACAAAACCCATTTAACATCAAATAGTCTTTGCAGCCCTATTCCAATACCCACACCTATCAATACAGCAACAACCATAGATACGCCCAATGAAAGGCTGTCTACACCTTCAATAATAGGTTTAATTCGCGGTTTTCTCTCTTCAGACATCAGATTCTCGCCATCACTTTTTTCGCAGCATCTATAGTCTGCTCGATCATATCATCCGTAGTTGCTGTGGAGATGAATCCCGTCTCATACTGTGAACAGGCGAAATAAACGCCCTCTTCCAGCATGCCGGCATGAAATGCAGCGAATCGTTTTTCATCACTTGCACACGCATCATCAAAGTTTTTTACTTTTTTATCACTGAAGAAAAAACCGAACATGGAGCCTCTTACTTCAGTTTGAAGTGTAATTCCATTCTCAGTAGCAACTTTTTTCATCCCTTCTACAAGACGCGTCGCACGCTCTTGCAAGATAGTAAACAAGACAGCCTTGTCTTTAAGCTTACCTATCGCAGCAAGACCTGCAGCCATAGCGACAGGATTACCACTTAATGTACCAGCCTGATAGACAGGACCTTCTGGAGAAAGCATTGCCATAATCTCTTTTTTGCCGCCAAAAGCGCCCACAGGCATTCCTCCGCCTATAACCTTACCCATTGTTATAAGGTCCGGTACGGTACCGGTAATATCTTCTGCTCCTCGTAGTGTCGCTCTAAAACCACTCATTACTTCATCGAATATTAATAGTGTACCGTGCTCATCGCACAACTTTCTAAGTTCAGCCAGAAAATCCTTATCCGCAGGAACCAGTCCCATGTTACCAGCAATCGGCTCAATAATAATACAGGCTATGTTACTACTCTGTTCAAAACATTTTCGTACGCTTTCGATGTTGTTGTATTTAGCCAGCAAGGTATGCTTTGTGAAATCGGCCGGTACGCCCGGTGAAGATGGACTACCAAAGGTAACCATACCGGAACCTGCCTGCACAAGCAGTGAATCACTATGTCCGTGATAGCACCCTTCAAACTTAATGATATCATCTCTTCCAGTATAACCACGGGCAAGGCGAATAGCACTCATTACAGCTTCTGTACCACTGCTTACAAAACGAATTTTTTCTATTGAAGGTATTAGATCGATGACCAATTTGGCCAATTGCGTCTCCGCCAATGTAGGTGCACCAAAACTAAGTCCATTTTTAACAGCAGAGATGACGGCGTTTTCAATTGTCTCATCTGCATGTCCAAATATCAGTGGTCCCCAACTCTGTACATAATCGATATAACGGTTTCCATCAATATCAAGAAGGTAGCCACCCTCGCCTTTTTCTATAAATATTGGTGTTCCCCCAACACTTTTAAAAGCACGAACTGGCGAGTTGACACCGCCAGGAATAAGTTTTTGCGCCTCATCAAAGGCATTCTGGCTTGATTGAGTATTCATGAAATTCCTATCAGTTAATTATTGAAGAAGTATATCAAAAGAGTTTTAAATGCAATTTATTCTAAGTTGATATAATGCTGAAAACAAAAGCCTGAATATGCCAATATGATGGTATTTGGCCACTACAAAAAGATAACAATATATGAGTAGAAGTACAGCAGCATTATTGATTGCAATCATGTTTCATATCTTGCTGTTTTTCCTGTTCTACTTTTTTCTG
>JBFESZ010000071.1:0-10955 GCA_041548245.1 Sulfurimonadaceae bacterium | reverse complement strand
CGGTTCTCCTTCGTATTGAAGCTTCAAAAATGCAAGGCGAGTAAAGAGAGAATTGCAGATCTTTTGGGCAATGAACGGATACAAATGCTTGAAAACACGCAAGACAGTGATCAGGTGAGAGCCTATCTTGATATGTTTGGTGTACTGGCGAACATGCTTTCCATTGATAAGCTGAGAAATAAGGAGAGCGATATCATCATTGTCTTTGATGAGAAGGAGGCCGTGGCACTGCACGAAGAGTGGAATGAGGAGCAGACGCTTCTTATCTGTATTGACGCAGACGCACAATCAGTGTCGCCGCATGCAAACTTTCAGATGATAAACTGCTATCATCACTGTTCGACACGGCTTTATAATATTTTGTACCAATTTGCACAAAACCGCTTAAACGAACCCGAAACAGGAAGCTTTCTTGATAGAAGTCATCTGCGTGTTCTGGTCGCTGAGGATAATGTGGTCAATCAGATGCTAATCGATGAGATGTTGAAGAAATATGCCATTTCATCGTTGATCGTGGATAACGGACAAAAGGCTTTGGAGTATGCCAAAGAGGAGCGTTTTGATTTAATATTAATGGATATTAATATGCCGGTCATGAATGGTGAAGAGGCAACTAAAAAGATTTTACAAGAAGCCGAGAAAAACTACAATACCCCTATTGTCGCATTGACATCCAATGTACTGGAAGAGGAGATTAAACGCTTTAATGAAGCAGGGATACATCGACATATGTCCAAACCTCTCAGCAGTGAGGCTCTTGAGAAACTCTTGGGTGAACTCTTCCCTGAGGAAAAGAGAAGCGGAGTCTTGAGCATATCTGCTACAGAGATCAGTATGAGTCTGCAAAAGGCGGCAGTACAATTGGAGTTGCCGGCTGAGATCATACAATCCCTCTTTGAAAAGTTCCTGATGAGTGCAGATTCGATTATTGAGCAGATGTATGAAGCAGAAGAATGCGGTTCGTTGGATGACCTTGTTGCACAGGCGCATAAGTTAAAAGGAGCAAGCAGCTCTTTATACCTGTACAAGATCACAGATCTGGCTGATGAGATTGAAAAGAGTGCAAGAGGGGGAATCTCTTACGATTATGTGCAAAGCATCAGGCAGCTTCAGACTTTATTTGATAATCTAAACGCTTATAACAAGGGAGAGGAAGATGACTTCTAAGCTGCGATATGCAGGGAACACAACACAACATCTGAAGGTGATAGCGGTGGATGATGAAGCGTTCAACCTGGAGCTTATCAAGGCACTCTCTACCAATATATATCCGGGCATGCTGACCTTTACAGAACCGAGCAGGGCTTTGGAATATCTTTCTCGTAACCATGTCGATATCCTGCTTGTGGATTATATGATGCCGAGCATGAATGGCATAGAGTTGATGAAAGCTGCGCAAAAGCTTAACCCGGAGTTATTGACTATTATGATCACAGCAGTCGGAGATGACGATCTTGTCCGACTGACGGCGTTGAACGAAGGGGCTATAGACTTTTTGAAAAAACCGATCCATGCGACAGAATACCGTGCCCGCATGAAAAATGTCTCCAAACTGAAGTTGTCGCAACGTATTCTCGATGACTTTAACCATCAGCTTGAAAAAGAGGTCATCAAGGCGACGCACACCCTTATTCAACGTGAAAAAGAGGCACTGCGCGTACTATCAAATGCCGCCGAATATAAAGACCCCGAAACGGCAAATCATGTCTCGCGTGTGGCACATTATTCCAAGCTGCTCGCACAGGTACATGGACTTGATCCGCAAGAGCAGGAGATTGTCTTTTATGCTTCTCCTTTACATGATATAGGAAAGGTTGGTATCAGTGATGCGATCCTGCTAAAACCGGGGAGACTCGATACAGAGGAGATGAAGATCATGAGAGAACATACCACTATTGGTATGAAGATACTCGAATCAAGTGAAAATCCTTTTCTTAAAGCCGGGGCGATTATTGCGCATACGCATCATGAAAAGTATGACGGAAACGGTTATCCCAATGCTCTAAAGGGTGAAGAGATACATATCTACGGGCGTATAACAGCAATAGCAGATGTTTTTGATGCATTGACCACTAAACGTCCTTACAAAGAGGCTTGGTCCTTTGAAAAAGCTATGGCATATCTGCATGAGCAGAGCGGAAAACATTTTGATCCTGTTTTATGCAGGCTGTTTATTGATAACATTGATACCGTAGTATCAATCTATGAGAAGGGAAAAGCAGAGTAATCACTTATATGTTGGCATTTTATTGTTTGGGAAGCTCTATACTGAAGCAGACGCCTTGATCTGTATTGTTTACCTTTAGGTTGCCCTTGTGTTGCTGTTCGATGATGATCTTAGACATATACAGCCCCAGTCCCGTTCCGTTTTTTTCATCTTTTGTGGAAAAATAGGGGTCAAAGATTTGATCTATAATGGCTTCATCAATCCCGCCACCATTATCACAAAAATCGATCCTTAGGTAGTTTTCATCTTCGCTTGTTTGAATGGTTATAAGCGGATTATGCACAGACTTCTCTATAAAATTGTCATCCGCATTTTTTAAGAGGTTTAAGACGACCTGCATAATCTCATTGGAGTGCATTGGAATGGACGTATCACTTTGGTAAAGGCGTTCAACCTTGATGTTGTCTTTTTCCAAAGAAAGCTGCATCAGTTTAAGAGCGCGTTCGATAGGAGTGGTTATACCTGTTTGTTGCATGATCTTGTCGGGTTTATAAAGTGTTCTAAAGTCGTTTATAGTGTTGGAAAGAGACTGGGTAAGCATTTCGATGTTTTCCACCTGAGCCTTTAGATATGTTCTGTTCTCTTCATCTATGGCATCCTCATCCATCAGGGATAGTTTGACATCTATGGAACTCGCAACGGCTGCAATAGAGCTTAGTGGTTGCCTCCATTGGTGTGCTATCATGCTGAGAAGTTCGCCCATCTGTGCCATACGAGACTGTTTGATCATCTGTGCAGACTGTTCTTTCACTTTTTTGTCAAGTCTCTCAGCTAGGGTTTTATACTGTAAGTTGGAGGTTTCGAGGGTGTTTTCCAAGAACTTTCTATCCGAGATATCCCGCCACGAGACGTGAATGAGCGGCTTGTCCTTAATGATCAGGCGCGTCAGTAAGATCTCAGCCCAAAACTCTTCACCATCCTTTCTGGTATTCAGCCATTCAAATCGGTTCCGCCCTGTATCAAGGCATATTTGCATCATTTTTTGAGCTTTTTCATAAGAGCGTTCTCCATCAGGTTGGAACTCGGGTGAGAACTGGCTTGGATGTATGTTGAGAAAATCCTCTTTACTTGATGCACGCATCATTTTTATAACGGCCTGATTGCAGTCAATAAACTTTTCATCCTCTACAAGTGCTAGTCCGTCGGAAGAGTATTCGAATATGCTCTCAAATGCCTCTTTTTGCTCCGCTAACTCATTTTCAATTGTTTTGATGGCTGTGACATCCTGTACCGTGCCAATCATCTGTATCGCTCTGCCTGAATCATCATAAACGGCATGCCCGATCTCATGGACAATTTTTTGGGTATTGTCAGGCAGGAGTATGCGATGAAAGATATTATAGGTCGTGTGATCCTCTACAGATTTGTTTACAGTCTCGGTCACTATTTCTTTGTCTTCGGGATGAATGGTCTCTAAAAAAGCTTCATACGTCGCGCTAAACTCCTGGGGTGTATAACCAAATATCTTGTAGATCTCGTCAGACCAGAAAAGTTTTCCGTTGTTGATATCCCAGGTCCAGTGGCCAAGGTTTGCGATACTCTGTGCAGTAAGAAGGCGCTCATTGGATATCTTCAGCTTTTCCTCGAGTTCATGTTCTTTTGTCATATCTCTTGCAATACCTACCATTCCTATCAATGAGGCTTTTGTATTAAAAAGCGGGGATTTTTGGGTCAAAAGGTATAATCGTCGTCCGTCAGCATGTTCAACCCATTCATTGTTGGAATACGTCTCCAGATCCTCAATAACATGCTTGTCCATTGATCTAAAGAGGTCGGCAAACTTTTCAGGGAAAAGTTCATAGTCGGTCTTTCCTATGATAAAGTCGATAGGCAGACCGATAAAGTCACTAAAAGCCTGATTACATCCGGTATAGCGGTACTGGGTATCCTTGTAGAACAGAAGGTCTGAGATTGAGTTGGTGACATTTAGAAGAAGTTCATGCTGGTCATACAGAGCCTTGGAGAGCGTTGCATTTTGTTCTTGTAGGTTTTTTTTGTCTGAGAACTCTTTTGTACGATTAAAATCTATACCCCGGTAGCCGGTAAACTGACCGTTATGGTCATAGATCGGCTGGCCGCTTGTCTCGGTATAGACGACATGGCCATCTTTGTGAATACATTTGTTAAACAGTTTTGTAAATGTCTTTTCTTCAGATGCAATCTTGCTAAAGATCTTTTCCACCCGTACGGCTTCATCTTTATGCATAAAATCAAAGGGAGTCTTTCCAATCAGTTCTTCGGGATGATAACCGAGTATGGATTTGACTTGTTCGCTAGCATAGGTATAGACGGCATTAGCATCAATTTCCCAAACCCACTCATGCGCATTGTCTATGATCAGATTAAAGCGATCAACATAGGAAGAACAGCTCTTGAGCTTACTACGTAAAACTCTGTTCTCTTCTCTTAGTTTCTCTAATTCATTTTGACTCATCTGGTTTCCACGGCATGATATTGTTTGGTTCGTTATGGAATATTTTAGCACAATTATTTTTTGTATTGAAATTCCGGGTATTGTTTTACGCTAATTGAGAACTTTGTTATACTCTGATATAATCCCCCGATAAAAAGCCGGACATGTTGGCAGGTCTTAAAGGAGATACTATGGAGTGTGAATTCCCGACAGTTAACAGTACAAGTGATGAGATCAAAGAGATATTTGAGAACACAAAGACGATAGCGATCCTGGGACTTTCTCCAGACCCTTCTAAAGCAAGTCACAGAGTTGCCAAGTATTTAAAAGAGCAGGGCTTCACAATCATCCCAATCTATCCAAAAGAGGATGAGATATTGGGAGAGAAGGTGTACCGTTCTTTGGCCGAGATACCTTTTGAAGTCGATATGGTTGATATTTTTCGAAAGCCCAATGCTTTACCAATGGTGGCGGAAGCTGTTTTGGCACGGGGAGATGTTAAAGTATTTTGGGCGCAACAGGGAATCGTCAATAACGAAGCGGCCGAGATGGTTCAAAAAGCAGGCCTTAAAGTTGTACAGAATAAATGTACCATGGTCGAACATGCAGTATTACAAAGGTAGTTGATTGTTAAACTTAGAACTGATCCAAACAGCAGCAAAACGCATTGAAGGGGTAGTGGTCAAGACACCTTTCGCCCGTGCTCCGCTATTGAGTACACTGTGTGACGCAGAGATTTATATGAAAAAAGAGAATTTGCAGATTACAGGAGCGTTCAAACTTCGCGGGGCTTTTAATAAGATCGCTTCACTCACTGATGAACAAAGAGCGCAAGGCGTCATTGCGGCAAGTGCCGGGAATCATGCGCAGGGTGTTGCTTTCGCAGCGAAGCATTTTGGCATACAGGCCGTGATTGTCATGCCTGAGTCAACACCGATTACCAAGATTAACGGTGTGACCTCGTATGGAGCTGAGGTCGTTTTAGCGGGGGGCAACTATGATGAAGCCTATGCCTATGCGATTGAGTATGCGCGAAAGAACGCACTTGAGTTCATTCACCCTTTTGAAGATGATGAAGTGATGGCTGGTCAGGGCAGTGTTGCTTTAGAGATGCTGGACGAACACGCAGACCTGGATGTGGTCCTTGTACCTATGGGTGGAGGAGGACTTATTTCCGGTGTGGCAACGGCCATCAAAGCGATTAAGCCTCAGATTAAAATTGTAGGGGTAAGTGCGACAGGTGCACCTGCTTTGAAAAATTCATATGAACAGAAACGACCTATGGACACGACTTCGGTGCGTACTATTGCAGACGGTATCGCCGTGCGTGATGCTTCTGAGATCACATTGGAGTATATGCTCAAGAGTGTTGATGAGGTTGTTTCCGTTGATGATGAAGAGATCGCCAATGCAATTTTATATCTTCTTGAACGCCAAAAGCTTGTGGTCGAGGGTGCAGGAGCTGTCGGTGTTGCAGCACTTTTGCATAACAAGGTCACAGGGATAAAAGGAAAAAAAGTCGGTGTTATTCTCAGTGGGGGAAATATCGATGTGACAATGCTCTCGGTAATCATTGAGAAAGGTCTTTTGAAATCTCATCGCAAAATGAAACTAACGGTGACCTTGGTAGACAAACCGGGATCGTTAATGAAACTGACGCAACTGCTTCAGGGACTTTATGCCAATATTGTCCATATCGCCTATGACAGGACTTCGACGACCCTGGATTATGGTGATGCTCATGTGACTATACATCTTGAGACCAAAGGTGAAACTCATCAGAATGAGATTCGCGCATTACTGCTTGAGCATGGTTACCTAAGCAGTGAGATGCAATAGGGATTTATGTTGATTGCGATTGATCTAGGCTCCAATTCTCTTCGTATGATACAAAGAGATTGCGGTAATAAAAAGTTTACCCTTCAATATGAGAAGGTAGTCAAAACAGCAGAACTTTTACATTCTGATGGTGTTGTCTCAGCTGCCGCACTTGAGCGCATCCTTGACGGGTTCAATGAGGCCTCTGAAGTACTCGATTTTAAAAACCATCCGTGTGTTGCCGTTACGACGGAAACTATGCGGCGTGCTTCCAATGCCAAAGAGGTATTGGAGACGATATGGCATAAGACCGGTGTGCAGTTTAAAGTTATCGGTGCCCATAAAGAGGCAGAGTTGACACTGCTTGCCGTTGAACGACGTTTGGAAGAACTCGGTTTTAGGGGTTCGTTTGTCCTTATCGACATTGGAGGGGGCTCTACGGAGGTCATTTTCAAAAAAGGCAATCTTAGTGAATCTAAAAGTTTTCCTGTCGGTATTGTGACGATGGCTTCGAAATATCCTTCGCAAGAGAAGTTGAATGCGAATCTGTTACATGAACTAGAGGAGATAGACGCTTATGTGCAGGCATATTGCCAATCCGAGGGAAAGCCTGATTTTTTTGTCGCGACCGCGGGAACTCCGACCACTATTTCAGCGTTTAAGCAGGGTATGACATACGACTCATATGATGTCGAACGTGTTAACGGTACGACATTGAACTATTTTGACTGCATGAAAGCCTTAGACGAGTTGCTTGAACTCAATTTTGACGAACGTGCCAGATACGTAGGCGTCGGTCGAGAAGAGCTGATCATATCCGGTGTGATGATCTATGCAGCCTTTTTTGATCTGTTCGGTTTTGAATCTTCTGTCATCATTGATGACGGCTTACGCGAGGGTCTTGCTATAGCAGCGTGTGAGAATAGTCTTAATTTAAGCTAATGGCAAGGCCAATCGCTCTCTTTTAACCTCTATCAAATGTTTTTTCACTATAATACAAAGAATTTTTAAATATGGAGAGACACATGCAGATCAGCGGTGCTCAAATGGTTATAGAATCTTTAATCGCGGAAAACGTCGAGGTGGTATTTGGTTATCCTGGCGGCGCGATTATGAATGTCTATGATGAAATTTATAAACAAAGCGGTTTTCAACATATTTTGGCTCGTCACGAGCAGGCAGCGATTCATGCTGCAGAAGGGTATTCAAAGGCGACAGGTAGAGTCGGAGTCGCGATGATCACTTCAGGTCCTGGATTTACGAACGCAGTCACTGGGCTTGCCGATGCTTATATGGACTCCATTCCTATGGTTGTTATTTCAGGACAGGTCCCTATGTCTCTGATTGGGACGGATGCATTTCAGGAGATCGATGCTGTCGGTATCTCACGTCCATGTACAAAACACAACTACCTTGTTACGGATGCCAAAGACCTTCCTCGTATTATGAAAGAAGCTTTCTATGTCGCTTCAACAGGACGTCCGGGACCGGTTCACGTGGATATTCCAAAAGACGTAACCGCGCAGATTGAAGAGTTTGTTTATCCTGATACTGTCGAGATGGAGACGTATAAACCTACGGTTAAAGGAAATTTACGTCAGATCAAAAAAGCGATCGATGCCATTGCAGAAGCGAATCGACCAATCTTTTATCTTGGTGGAGGTGTCGTCAATTCCAATGCTGCTGATGAAGTGCGTGAACTGGTCAACATGACAAATATCCCTGCGGTCGAGACCTTGATGGCCAGAGGTGTATTGGGAGCAGACAATGAGAACCTGATCTCTATGCTCGGGATGCATGGCTCGTATGCGGCAAACATGTCTATGTCTGAAGCGGACTTGATGATAGCAGTCGGTGCGCGTTTCGATGACCGTGTAACAGGTAAACTTTCCGAGTTTGCAAAACATGCAAAGGTTATTCATATCGACATTGACCCTGCAAGTGTTTCTAAGCTGGTTACTGCTGACTTCCCGATCGTCGGTGATGTAAAGAATGTTGTTCAAGAGATGATCCCTTTGGCAAAAGAAAAAATAGACGGTGCTAAATATGCGCAATGGCGTGAAACAGTTGCCAATTTTGATAAACTTCATCCTCTTTCTTATGAGGACAGCGATGAAGTCATCAAACCGCAATGGGCAATTGAACGTTTAGGAGAGCTCTTAGGTGATGATGCCAACATTACAACAGATGTTGGACAACACCAGATGTGGACAGCGCAGTTCTATCCGTTCAGTCGTGCACGTCAATGGATCACTTCGGGTGGCCTTGGGACTATGGGCTTCGGTTTTCCTGCTGCACTTGGTGTCAAACGTGGTTGTCCGGACAAGATCAGTATCAATGTGACCGGTGATGGTTCGATCTTGATGAATATTCAGGAACTGATGACGTCGGTCGAGTATAAGCTTCCTGTTATCAATGTTATTTTGAACAATAATTATTTGGGTATGGTGCGTCAGTGGCAGACAATGTTTTATGACAAACGCCACTCTTCGACGGACCTTTCTATGCAGCCTGATTTTGTGATGCTCGCAGAGAGCTTTGGAGGTATAGGTTACCGTGTCAAGACGAAAGAGGAGTTTGATGCGGCCATTAAAGATGCGGTTGAGAAAAACGTTGTCGCATTGATCGATGTGACCGTTAACCGTTTGGAGAACGTTTTACCAATGGTACCAGCAGGTGGATCGCTGTTTAATATGATGTTAGAGCACAAGGATAAATAATGGCAGATGAGAGACGCGTAATTTCTGTAATCGTAATAAATGAGGCAAGTGTTTTATCACGAATTTCCGGTCTTTTTTCAGGACGTGGTTATAACATTGACTCATTGACGGTTGCGCCAATTCCTGAATCTAACTACTCCCGTATAACTATTGTAACACAAGGTTCAGTTCGTGTAATAGAGCAGATCATCAAGCAATTGCACAAGCTTATTCCTGTTTTAAAGGTCTATGAGCATGAGAATCTTGTTGAAAAAGAGATGGCTTTGGTCAAGTTCCCGATTACAGAGTGTTTAAGTGATATTGCCGCTTTGTGTGCAGCCTATAATGGAAAGATTGTCAATGTCGGTGAAGAAGTGATCATATGTAATGTCGCAGATGTCCCTCAACGTGTAGATAACTTCTTAAAAGCGATCAAGCGTTTTCATCCTAAAGAGATCGTTCGCAGCGGTGTTGTTGCGATGGAGATGTAGTGAAACTTTCTAAAATTGCCGAAGCTATAGGCGTCAGCTTTGATGGACCAGATGTTGAAATCGAAGGCATGCATACTCTAAGTGAGGCATCCTCATCACAAATGAGTTTTTTGGATAACCCAAAATACCTCTCAACTCTTGAAAAAACAAATGCAGCTGCTGTTTTATGTAATGCTGCGGCAGCGCAAAAGGTTCCTTCCGGTTGTATAGCACTTATTGATGAAGAACCATATTTAAAACTTGCATTGGCTTCAAAACTTTTTGCTCCTGAAGTTATAGAGACACAAGGTGAAGAGCCTGTCATTGGTGAAGGGACTTTTATTGCAGAGACTGCATATGTGGGTAAAGGTAGTATCATAGGTACCAATGTGAAGATTCTTCCGGGTGCCTTTGTCGGATGCAATGTCCGTATTGGAGACAATACGGTACTGCATGCAAACGCTACGGTTTATCGTGACTGTGTGGTGGGTAAAGACTGTTTCATTCACAGCGGAGCAGTGATCGGCAGTGACGGTTTTGGATTCGCACATACAAAAATGGGCGAACATGTGAAGATCTACCAAAACGGTAACACCGTTGTTGAAGATGATGTGGAGATCGGTTCAAACTCTTCAATTGATAGGGCCGTTTTTGGGTCCACCTATATACGCCGAGGGTGTAAGATAGACAATCTTGTACAGATCGGTCACAACTGTGATATCGGTGAGTATTCTATTTTAGTCGCACAATGTGGAGTTGCCGGTTCAAGTACATTGGGACGTAATGTTGTCATGGGTGGACAAAGCGCCACTGCCGGTCACGTGAAGATTGCTCCGTTTTCGCAGTTCGCAGCACGTTCGGGTATAACGAACGATGTGAAAGACGGATCAAAGGTCTATGGTGGTTTCCCGCTGATGGAACAGCGAACATGGTTGAAACTTCAAGCAAAATTGGCTAGACTGTTAAAAACCAATTAAGGACTTCTTATGAGTAAGACAATTCCATTAGACGGGACAAAAAACGGCGTGATCTCAGTGACTAAGATAGATGAGCCATACGGGCCGGGAAGCCACTCTGTGGCCAGTATAGGCATTTCACTCTCTGGTGATGATAACAATCCGGAATGGAAGGTTCATCTTCCTTTTAGCAATCTGGATGATGTGATTGCTGCTCTTGAAGCATTAAAGTCATAAATTTTTATCCCAACTCTTCGTACCCTTTTGAGGGTGCATCTTCGTAGGAAACAACTTGCTTTTATTAAAAACACTTTTTAAATATTATTTATATCTTATTCTTATTCTTTTTCTGGGTAGATTGGGCCTTTTTAT
>JBFESZ010000070.1:0-11442 GCA_041548245.1 Sulfurimonadaceae bacterium | reverse complement strand
GCCCTTCCCCGTCTGCTTTGGGTAAAACAGAACAGACCTTCACTCTACGAGAGAACAGCCAATATCTCAATGATCAGTGACTGGGTACTTGCTAAGCTCTGCAATGTGATCGCGACTGATCCTTCCAATGCAGGTACTACGGGTGTTTTTTCTCTTAAAACACGCCAATGGGACAAAACAATGGCCGCGAAGGTGGGGATTAAAGATGACATCTTTCCACCTGTATATGAGACTGGGACACACATGGGCGAAGTGAGCATACAAGCTGCAAAAGAGACTGGACTGATAGCAGGTACACCTGTGGTTATGGGAGGGGGCGATGTACAGCTTGGAACTGCCGGACTGGGAGTCGTAGAAAGCAATCAGACTGCTATTCTCGGTGGAACATTCTGGCAACAACTGGTAAACATGGATAAGCCTCTTACCCATCCTAACATGAATATCCGTGTCAATCCACATGTCATCGAAGGGATATCCCAAGCCGAAGGAATAAGTTTTTTCTCCGGTATGGTCATGCGCTGGTTTCGCGACAACTTCTGCCATGAAGAAATGGTACGAGCTAAAGAAGCAGGTATAGATCCTTACAGTCTTCTTGAAGCTGAGGCTTCTTTGGTACCTGCTGGATCACACGGAATATTGCCTATCTTTTCCGATACGATGAAATATGGAAAATGGTATCATGCTGCCCCCTCCTTTTTAAATCTCAATATAAACCAGAGTGATGCCAAAGCGGCCATGTTTCGTTCACTAGAAGAAAACGCTGCCATCGTCTCCATGTTAAACCTTGAATCAATCTTTGAGTTTACTGGAGCACAAGCTCAGTGCATCACCTTTGCAGGAGGTGCTTCCAAAGGAGCTTTATGGTCCCAAATCCTGGCCGATGTCACCCAGAGAGAGATTCGTATCCCTAAAGTCAATGAAGCGACCGCACTTGGAGGTGCCTTTGCCTGCGGTGTAGCTACAGGTGAATATGACTCAATTGTACAAGCTTCTAAAGCACTGATTCAGTGGGAGAAGAGCTATCTTCCCAATCAAGAAAATGCCTCACTCTATCAAGATGTAGCCGCAATATGGAAAGAAGCATATTCCTCTTCTTTGCAACTGGTGGACAAAGGTGTCACCACTTCTATGTGGAGAGCTCCAGGACTTTAAGTCGAGACTCTCTTTTAAAGTGAGATCTTCTCATTAAGAAGCTTTCTATCTCGTTCGATTATAATCTCTTCTTGAACAATGTCATGAAATTTCACATATAACCTGTACTCGATAATGATTGCAAGAAACCCAAGTAACGCCAATATCATTAGCGTTGTCTGCAAGGTCACATCCAAAGCATCGATAACTATAGCTGTAATTGCACCCGCAATGATCGCTGATGAGACGATAAAAGACCTCAGCATCAGATACTCTTTAAGCTCTATCTCTTCTTTCATAAAATCAATGGTATGAATACGTGAGATTTCAAATGTAATCGCCTGCAGTGTGAAGATGCTCAATATTGCATAAGTAAAGATGACAATATTGTAATGTGCGAGCCAATAACTTAAAATCTGTATCGAATCAAGGATAATAACAAAAAGATAGATGTTGTATATCTTGACCTTTTTAAAAAGAGGCTGAACAAAACCGTCAGATGCCCCAAGAAGCATATACAGACTGATAGCGAACACCGGAAGATGAGTTCCCTCAAGTTTTGTCACAAAAGGCATAATGACCCAGTCGATATAGGTAGTTAAAAAAAGAACCCATACCTGAAGACGCAATAGTTTGCTCTTGTTGAATTCTTTAAAGAGTTTAAGATAATGACGTGTCGGCATACTCTTTCTCCATAAGATAGGCATCAGCACCATCTTTATAAAAGCATTGAAGCGTTTTGACAACCTTAAAACCATTTTTTGAATACAAGTCGATCGCATTCTCATTATCACATCGTACTTCCAAGACAACATGCCTAAACCCCTGCTGTGACAACCGAGTATCCATCGTCTCCAAAAGAGAACCAGCGACTCCCCTACCTCTATAGGCGGTATGGACCCCTATCGAATACAGTTTCGCCTTACGCCGACGCACAAGGAGTAAAAGATAGCCTGAGATGACACCCTCATTTGATTGTGCCACCAGTACTATATTATGGCGGATGTGATAATAAAAAGATTGAGCACAGAGGGCATAGTTTGCCGTGTCAAAAAGACTCTTTTCAAGAATTGAAAGTGCTTTTACATCCCTGCTCAGAGCGTCTCTTATGATCATTTTTGATAAATTGTGTATTTTGGCACAAGCTTGAACGGGCGATAGGACATTTTGACTTTTTTTAGGTTTTCAAAGCCCATATCATCACCCACATTGATGTAAGCGACATTATAATGATCTTTCAATATCCGGGAGAACTCTCTGAAAATATACTGAGCACACCCAAGTATTTCAAAATCGGTCTTTTCAATAATGACGGTTGCTGTGTCGTCATTGATACGCTCGCCCACAGTAAATCCCTTAAGTTCATCATTGATATAAATAACTATACCGATTAAATCGAGTTCGATGTAGTTTCTCAACATGCGTTTAATGGCGTGGCGTTCCTGATGAATCCCCTCGAGAAAAAGCTCCGCCTCCTCTTTGGGCATATATCTGACACGGTCACTGACCCACTTGTTAAACAGATTCATCACTTCATCCTGGTGCTTGTCGATATCAAGTATTTCAATACGATGCTCGGGATAGGACTTGATAAACTTGTTGATCTCTGTACGTTTTGTATGGTAGCTGTTTCCACGAAGTTCTATGAGTGAATCGGCTGCATAAACATAATCGACAAGTTTCTTCTCCACAAGGTAATGCTCCAGCATTTGAAACATCGTCTCTGCCTCATCGGTAGTCTGAACAAACTCCTCTATCATCGAACCTTGAACATAATCGATACGAGAATAGTATCGCGAACTGTTATTCGCATTCATCAGCTCAAAACAGCTGATGATGGCTTTAGTGATATTCTTCTTTTTTCCCAAAGGTGGAAGAAGCATAGTCAGTTCACCTCCTGTCATGACAAAAAGACAAAAGCATTTATCGATAATGGCATAGAAACCGCTGCTGCTAGAAAGCCAGATATAGTTAGAGGCAAAAGTGTAATCGCTAAGATCAACATGAAGTTTTTTCAAGTAGGACTCGATAAGTGGACGAGTACTCATTTCAAAGGGTTTTAGGGTACGTTTGTTGACGATCAAATTCGCCATGTAGTCTTCTCTGTGTTAAATTTGGACGGAATATTACACCTTTTTTTTATTTTTGCATCAACAATATTTAAACACCCTAATATTGGATATTTCAGATTCAATTCCGACAGCTTATGTCGTGCATGTGAAACCCCAGATTTTAAAATTTGACATATCTGTTTTTAAAATTCCTTTTCAAACTTATCTCCTTTCAGTATTTCAGATTCTCATTCATCAGACTTACATTCCTATTTTAATAATGATGTCACTTTAGATATAATCCTAAAAACAAGTTAGGACAGAATATGACAATCACCAAAAGAGTAACATTTATTGCTAAACCCGATGGCATTGAAAAGATGAAAGAGCTTTTAAGCGCTATGGTTAAACCATCAAAGGCAGAAGACGGCTGCCTGTTTTATGAGATCGTACAATATAAAGACAAACCGGAAAAGTTCATGGCCGTGGAAACATGGCGTGACGAAGCAGCACTCGATGGTCACAAGGCTTCAGACCATTATGCTATTTACAAATCTTCTTATGAACCATACTGTTTAGATAAATATACCGATGAACTAGAGGTCTTAGGCTAAGCCTAAGCTCTTTTCCGTTCATCTATAATAAAATATAAACCATCTATCAATCTAAACTATTTCATTCAGACTAACGAAAAACCTTAAATAAACTATCTTTGACGATTCTCAGTGCAACCTTGACAAAATATCTTATTACATCAATCAGTGTGATGTGTGCATACACAAGAAAAAGACGATGCTTGCCCGCTTTGTACTGCAGGTAATGGTCGCCAAACTTATTGACAATATCCTCTTTGTAATAGGGTATACCAGAAGTTTCATAACAGATGTAGGGCCATTCCGATGTGTTGTCTTCGACGACACAGGCTTCTTTGGACAAGGGTAAGTTAGGAGGAAAGTCAACTTTGTTATAAGCTTGGATATACCTCCAAGTTCTCTCATCCGGAAGTTCTATCGAGTTTTTTTCCTCATCATACAGATAAGGGTTAGGATAGATATGTGTCGAGTTTTTGCTAAAAAAGCCGAGTATCCTTAGGTTCGGCGTAGAAAAGATAATGTCTATGTCAAAGGACCTTTGAGACATAAGATTATCTCGGTAAGCATATGCAAACAGTATCTGGCTCATTCGTCCCAAAAGACCAAGAGAGTGATACTGCGGTGCGACACCATCGGTTTTGAAGTTATAAAACGTTTTTCCCAACAAGCTTATCTTATGCACCGTTGCGATAGCGATTAAACAACCCTTTCTACGAACCAGCAGTAACCACTTTGAATCCAGAAGAGAGTGATCTATAAACTCATCTCCAAAGTCTTTCCAATTGCTGCTAAAAAAACTTCTTACCTCTTCTTTGATTGCTCTTACACTCTGACCTTGAGCCTTTGCCAGATCCGTGATAACCTCAATATCAAAATAATAATCTTTTCTCTCTTTGTAAAGATGCAAGCGTCTTTTTCGACTTTTGGAATTCAACACTCAATGACCTTGACCGGATCTACTGTTGTTTACGCAATTTAGCTTGTTCCAGCTCCCAATATTCCATATCGAATATATCTGAGGGCTTTAAACTTTTCCATCCACCAAGTTGTTGAGCAAGCGTCATAGCATGGATCGTATGTGAAACAATATCAAAAATGACACCGGCTTCCTTCTCGTCTTTTCCAAAGGTGACAAAGCCGACGCCTTTGATGATGGCATAACGCGGTGCCAGATCCAGCATAACCTCATCTTTCGCATGCTTTTTGAAATACGCTGTATAACGAGTAACAAATAGGTCCAACGCATCTTTGATACTGTCACATATCATGGCCGGAAAAGGTTTGGTACGTATTACATGTTCAGGTGTCAAAGGACCGTTACTAAAGATGTCATCCAGATTATCAAAGTTAGAAAAGTTAGCAGCTTCTATGCTTGAACCAAACTTCAGGACGATCTCACATCCTCTAAGCTTCTGAACTTCTCTTTTCAATTCATCTGTAAAAGACTCATCCAGCTTGCAAAAGCTTTTTGAAAAACTCAATGGTTTTGGACCGGATTGCTCTTTTAGATACGCCTCTGCCTTGGAGACAATTGCTATCATCTTCTCATAGGAGACTTTGGCATCGTCATCAAAACTAAATACGCCATGGTTAAGCAAGATAATCCCCTCAAGACTTGCCCAGTTAATGTTCTTTGTCTCTTCATAGATTGCCTTGGCTAGAACAAAGCCGGGCATGACATAATCAATGATAAGCATATTAGGACCATAGAGCTCTTCCAGGCGTTTTTTACCATCAGGTGTATTGGAAATAGTCACTACCGCATCAGCGTGGGTATGATCGACATATTTAAAAGGAATGATCGCATGCAGAATCGCTTCGATTGATGGGTTGGGTGAGCTTTTGTCCAAAAGGGCTTCACGTTGCTGCGCAACCATATCGGTATCGCTTAAGTGATCAAGCTTTGCCATCGCCTTGAGCACTTCCAGATCTACTGCAGGAAATCCAGGCTCTTCTATGGTATCAAGGTTCCACCCGCTTCCCTTGACATAGAGATACTTATCACTCTTTAGCGAGGTATTCCCTCCCCCATGCAGAACAAGGTCCATATCCCTTCCTAAAAGCTGGGAGGTATAGACCCGCATTGCCAGGTCACTCTTATACTTTTTTGCTTCATTATCGTCAAAAGCTGATTTCATATCTTTACCATCATCATTTTTTTTTGTATTCTATCTAAAATTACAATGCAAGCTCTAAATTGATCCGAAAACATCGCGTATTAACTTAGACTCTTGCACCAACGGGTTGGCTCTGATTTTTTTCTCTTCCTCTTCTATCTTGATAAACAGACCTAATATCGCTTTTTTTGTCACGTACTCATCCAGGTCTTTTGGCGGCAGGTACGTATCCAAACCATATGATTTTCCCAAGCTGTACAAACTCTCTTTATAGGGGATAGAAGCGCTGTTCTCATCATAATAGCCTCTGACCTGTTTATAATAATAGCTCACCTTGTTTTTATCCATCATCTCTTTGATAATAGGTTCTATCTCTTGTTCAAGTTCGGTATTGGTATGCTCTTTAAAATATTGTGTCAAAGCGTTTTCATCGCTTTTAAGAATCTTTTGAGCATCAGATATTGTCATCTTCTTTATCGCCGAGAAGAAGATTTTAGTCGTTTTAGGAGCAGCCTGAGTCGCAGCATTGTTCATTGATACGACAAGATCATCAACCATCTTATCTCCGCCACTTTTACGGATTAAAGCCTCCATCTTTTGGATATTCTCTGGCAAATTTATCTTCGCCTTCGCATCATTGAAATAACCATCCTTCTTTCCAAGAGTGTTGACAGCATACTCTATTCCCTGCTCTAAGGCGGCTTTTAAGGCATCAGTTTGCATATTATCCAAAGACTGCCCACTTGCTGGTACCTTTTCATTGACCAGTTCTTCCGCTAAGTCCAACCAACCCGCTTGAAGCTGTGTAAGCAGTGTCAGTACTAGGACAACTGTGATATATCTCATGTTTCTCCTTTTTATTCAGCTGTATTATATTCCCTATCGCCTGCATCGCCAAGACCGGGAATAATAAATTTATTATCATTAAGCTTCTCATCAATCTGTGAAATAAAGATGTTGACATCTGGATGGAGTGACTGTACCTTTTTTAAGCCTTCCGGTGCGCCAATGACATTTAGGCTCAAAATCTCTTGAGCACCTTTTTGCTTGATGATATCAATGGCATCACATAACGATCCGCCCGTTGCCAACATCACATCAACAAGAACCACTCTCTTACCATGACAATCAGGTAACCTGTCATAATAAAGTTTGCTTTCGTGCCTTGTCTCATCACGTTTCATTGCTAAAAAGCCACCCGTTACCTGCGGCAAGGTTTCCATAACGGACTCCAGCATTGGCATCCCGGCTCGTAAAACTGTCACCACAATGAGAGAGGATTCATCCAATACATCGTGCAGTTCTTCACCTCTCCATGTCTGAACCCGTTTTGATAAAAAAACAGAGTTTTGCAATGCTTCATATAATAATATCTTCGTGATCTCTTTGACGATATGACGAAAACGAAGCGCATCTGTCCTTGTGTCTCGCAATGATGATACCAATGTCTTGATCACAGGATTACAAATCTCTCTTATCATGAGCAATTCTCCGATAATAATATAATAAACAGAACCATTCTAACATTTTAAACTAAGTACTGTACAATGGCACCTATGGAAAATTTGATCATCATGGGGTTTGCCCTGCTCTTTTTAACACTGATGTCTATGCACATCTACTTTACCAACGCCTTCTTCTTTCAACTCAAGAAAGAACATGGAAATATTTGGAAAAGTCTCGGTCAGCCTCGATGGAAGATCCAGTTTGGTGATGAGAGTTTTAAAAATGCGATGAACTACATCCGCAAGAAGAGGTTTTCAGACCTTCAAGATCCTAAACTCGAAGAGTTTTATACTAAAATCAAACGCGTAGAGTACTCTGCTTCCGTCCTTGCCTTGGTCATAGTCGTAGCAACAGTGATAGATGTCTTAAAAGGATAAATCATGGAAAGTCTGGACAATGAAAGCTATAATTTAATCGTTCTGCTTATTATGGCCGCAATTACATTTGTAATACTAAAACTACCGAAAAAGAAGGGATAGCCTTCTTAATCATGTGCTTAGAACAGAACTGGTTCCAAATCTTCAGCCGGATTGAACTCTTCAAAGTCCTCTATCATTCTTTCGAACATCTTTTTAGTCTTTTCAGCCTTAGCCTCAAACTCGTCGAAAATATATTTAGAAGAGGGAAATGCTTCTGCCAGTTCTTGGTAGATCGCCAGACGTCCATTGATATGCTTGTTGAACTCACCAAATGCATTGCGCAAGAACTCTTTCGTCGTTGTATGTCGCATAAGTGCTTTGATCATACGTTTGCGTTCTTTAATCGGCAAAGACTCATCAATGGCTTCTGCCACACGTTTGATATCCAGACGCGAAAGGTAAACGCCAGAATGAGCCGGTGCAAGCAGTTTTTCACTCAACTCATCCACAAAGGCAGGCGTCTCTTCATTGTCCTCTTCCTCTGCAGCGATCTGCTTTTGTTCTTCAGTAATACATCGTTCTGACACAAACTTGTCGAACTCTGCTTTTAAATCATCCAGGTTGTTAAAATCTTTCATTCTCTATTGTCCTTTTATCCAGATATTGTAATTAATTTGAGCCAGTATTTTTGAATACTTCTCATTATTGATGAAATCAGCACCATATACCGCAGCATAATCAGCTAGACTGCTATTGTTCTTTAAATCAATAAGTACCGTATCTTTATTGATCTTCTTTAGCTTAGATGCCACAGGCGTTGCATTGACAAAAGCATCACATGCACAGAGGTCGATCTCATCACCTTCAACCACCCTATCTATATCCACGCTGATACCTTCAAGCTCTTTTGCATGTGTTTGCATCAGATCCAGGCATGATTCGACTCTGTCATTCATTAAAACAAGTTCTTTAATTCCAGACTCGTGGATATGCATCAGTATGGACTTCGCCAGCTTTCCTGATCCAAGCATAGCAACTTTCGAGACACCCTTCTCTTTCAAAAGTGCGCAGACAGCTCTTCCGGTTGCGACTTCACCATATAGTTCTTTGTTTTTAACAATGATCGTATCGCAAAAACCACAAGCACTCACTTCATCGCTTTGATGATTAAGCTGCTCAAGGACACCTTCAACATACTCGCTTCCAAGAGCGACACCGTTGAGCTTGGCCTCTCTCAGTCCCGCCACCGTAAAATAGATATCATCAGGACGTATATTCATCGGTATACACATAGCATTGTTATTGTTTTGTTTAAAAAGACGATTGATCGATACTGAAAATCGGTTCTGCTGTGCATATTCAGCCAGGAATCCGAACAGGAGAGACTGCGTGTCAATCTCATTTGCATCGTTCATCGGTGCACTTAGGTTTTCAGCCATTTATTTAATTCCCCATAATTCTTTTGCTTCATCTTCTTCAATTTTACAGCGCGGACAGATAACCTCTCCACCTCTGTACGTAAAATAAGTATCACACTCGTGACATCGCCTGATGGTAAAAGTGACCAGACGTTTGACTTCCGGCTCGAAAAACTGTTTAAGATCAAATGTATCGCCCAAAGCCAAAGCATCAGGTTCGCACACATCATGACAAAGATGGCACTTCACACATAAAAACGGATCAAAATCGATCTTTGAATTTTTCATGTCAGAGCTTAATGCTGCTGTAGGACAGATACGATAACACATCTGGCAGGCTGTACAGGTCTCTTCATTCAAACTTTTCATACTGGTGAATGAAAGCTCGTGTGCATCAACGATATGATACTGAGACGGCTTTGGTGCCCTTTTCAACGCCGTGAAGAAGATCTTACGCTTATCCGGTACACTTTTTTGTTTTAAACGTACGATATCCTCCGTGAAAACCTCGTGACGAAGTTCTTCATCAGATTCAATTTCAACGCGCCGTTCAAAATTAGCTTTGGCTTTTGCCGCATTTTCAATACTCAGGTTGCGGAAGAACCCACGTCTATCGTCATTACCTTCTATACTTTCAAGTTCATAGCAGATATCTTCACTTTTAATAGACTTTGTTGATTCAATTGCTTCTAATATAAAGTTCGCCTCTTCAATATTCTCTTCAAATCGTGGTCTGAGTTTAGGCGCTATCTCACAGCCATCACAGTGGCCGGTGTCACAGACAAGGTCTTCTTTCAACAGGGCCAATGAAGTCAGATGATCTACTGACAGTGCTGCAATGCAGGGAACATTTTTCTTACATGAAAGCAAAGTTTCGTCGGACTGAACGAACTCGAAAAAGAAATTGGTTTGATTGAAATCATCAAGGCTGAATGCTTCTGTAGGGCATGAAGAGACACATCCTCCACATCCTACACACTGTGACATATTGAATGCCGGTAAATGGTTATCTACAGATATAATCTCTACCGGACAGATATCTACACAATGCGTACATTCTGAAAACTTTGCAAGAGCACGTACACACTTCGCAGGATCTAAAGTTAAACCAGCCATAGACTCTCTTCTATGCCGCCGCTTCAATACTTAAATATTCATTATCGGCAAGAATAAATTCCAGACACATCTCGGCAGCGTCATAATAAATTGGCGTACGAGACTCATATTTTACATTAATCAAGTACATCGGAGCCCATTTTAATAAGTGCTTGTTCAAAAAAGTCTTTTGCGCAAACTGAAGGTGCTTGACCGCATCTATATCCTGCGCATTGGCAGCAGCGATCTCGGCTTCAATCAAATAATGCATAAACTCCAACTCAACACCGATATGATCAGCTGAAACTGCACGCGCTTTTTCAAAATCAACAATATAGTCATACTCATGGTACATATCAGTCACCGGGTTAGCCCCACCTGTCTCGATCATCTGGTCTTCACGCGTATAAAAAGTTTCATATGGGACGAGATGAAGTAAAGAAATATTTGCAAAATCGACATTCAAATGCTGTTCTAAAAGTGTCTTATTATCTGCTGACTCAAGGATCTTCCACTCTTTCAAACTTGGAAAAAATTGACGGATCTCACTATCTTGTAAGATCAAGTCCAACATTTCATTATCGAGTTCTTGAAGCAATACGCGAGATAAAAGTGCATAAATATTACTACGTGCTTGTGTTTGTTCCATAAAATATTTTCCTATCGATAATCAAAAAATTATCCCAATTTATTATCTGCGATTATAGTAAAAATAGCTTAATATGGAGTTAGTTCAAAGGATAAGTAAGAAGGTTAAGAGAAGAGATCTCTTCTCTTAAGGTAAACAATCCAAGAGGATTATTTGATTTTAACAGCGTATGCTTTCTCAGAAAGAGGAACCCATGGACGTTTGATCCATTGAGGACGGCGCCATTTGTTAGTCGTGTTAAGAGGACGAGTAAGTTCGTCTCTCCACGCTTGATAAATCTTTTGGTTGTTCTCGTAGTTAACAGAAATATCACCAATTTTGTCACCCGGTTCTGCTTTAGAAAGGATAACTTTTTGGTGCCAACAGTGCATACCAGAGATTGGATCCGGATGGGCTGCAGCCACAGCATTCTGCCATGAACCAGAAAGACCATCCCACCAGATGTTATCAGAGTCTTTGTTGTAATCAGCAAAACGCTCAGATTTGAATGGTACGATACCTTGAGTATATTTCATTTTACCCT
>JBFESZ010000069.1:0-11725 GCA_041548245.1 Sulfurimonadaceae bacterium | reverse complement strand
ATTGCGATCAACAATAACAACCTTCAAGACATAGAAAGCCGAATTGACTTCAAAGAGGCCCTGGTCTACATTGATCAAAAGCCCTACCCTGAAGTCAGCAAAAAAAAATTGATGCAGCTTTTAAGCCAACTCTACAGCTGGAGAAAGGCTTGGAAGACAAATGACTTTGATACCTACATGAGTTTTTACGATAAAGGTTTCAAGCGTATAGACGGCTTGGACTATTCAAAGTTTAAAGATTATAAACAACGTATATTTCAAAAAGATGAGTATAAACAGATCTTGTTTAGTGATATTAACATTCTTCCCTACCCTATGCAACAGCATGAAGATGTCTACTTGATAAGCTTTAAAGAAGAGTACAGTTCAAACAGTTTTCAATTCAGCGGTCATAAAGAGTTGTATGTGCATTTACATTCCGACAAGTTTTATATCTTGGCTGAGAAATAGATGAGATTATACGCCCTATTATTGCTCCTATTCTCATCTCTCTTTGCCCAGGGCAAATTTGATATTTATAAACTTAACGGAAAGACACAAGGTCCTACTCTCTTGATATTTGCAGGAATACACGGAAATGAACCCGGAGGATATTTTGCCGCTTCCATTCTAGCTCAGCACTATACTATAAATAGCGGAAACCTATGGGTTGTTCCCAATACAAACAGAGAAAGCATCCTGCAATACAGCCGAGGTATTAACGGAGACCTTAACCGCAAGTTCTCGAAAATAGAGCAGCACGATCCGGATATCAATCTTATCGAAGAGATCAAATCATTGATTCTCGAAGAAGATGTCTCTCTTATTCTTAACCTTCATGACGGGCATGGTTTTTTTCGCGAAAAATACACAAATACCATATTTAACCCTGGGGCATGGGGACAGACCTGTGTAATAGATCAAAAGAAACTTGATTACAACAGCAGCTATGGAGATCTGGCCTGTATCGCCGAGCAAGTCAGTGAAAAACTTAACAACCACCTTTTGCAAGAACATCACAGTTTCAATGTAAGAAATACCAAGACAAAAAAGAAAAAGAATGAGATGCAACATTCATTAACTTATTTTGCGATAAACAATAATAAACCTGCCTTTGCTATAGAGACAAGCAAAGAGCTTAAAAACACTGCACTAAAGGTCTATTATCAGCTTCGGGCCATCGAAGCTTTTATGGAGATAATGGGCATTGATTATCAAAGAGACTTTGAACTGGACTCAGAAAATGTTAAAAATATCACTAAAAGTAATGGAAATATGGTCATTAATGGCAATTTCTCCCTTAATTTAGACATCTTAAGAAAAAATTTAAGATATATTCCGCTACAATCGAAAGATAACGACTTGCACTTCTCCCACCCCTTAGGCGGCGTGGTTGAAGGCAATGGCTTTATCGATTTATATATAGGACATAAAAAGATTTCGCATCTTCGTACGACACCTTTTGTTATGCAAGAATGCAAAGGTCCTTTTGAGGCTATCGTCGACGGAAATGTTAAATCTGTTGATTTACCTTCAGAAGTTAAAATAATGTCCGATATAGTTTTCAATGCACCTGCGGGTTATCGCTTGAATGTGATTGGTTTCACTGATCCCAGGTACAATAATGAATTGGGAATAAAAATTGCTGAGTCTTCACTGTTAAAACGTTTTTCGCTTGACAACGAGCAAAAAATGTATAGAGCTGAGTTTTATAAACAAGATGCTTTTTGTGGAATGGTAGTTTTAAATTATGTAGCTAGGAATAAAGAATGAAACAGAAGCAAGCCTTCTCCAGTACAATATCTGCAGATCCATATAATAATTCCTATTATACGGGGACAACAACACAGATCAAGACCGCTGACAAACCTCAATATATCAAAGATCAGTATGCTATCTCATATCTAAAGACGCAAGATTTCATCACAACCGTCATTGATGTCAGTAAAAACATACCTGATGAAGATGTCAGAGATGTAATTGAGACCAAGATCTATGAAGAGCTTGGTCTTGATATGGCAATTGAATATCAGATCGATTACGTAGAAGCACCTGACAGCGGAGAAGAAGGAAATAAAAGTTTTCATGTCTTTGTAGTCGACCCGCTAACTCTTAATGAGACGTTTGCGCAAAGTATCGAACAGATAAAATATATAGACACTATTATCCCTGCACCACTTTTATTAAGAACCTTGTATAAAAAAGAGATCATCGAAGAGAATGGTACACACTGTTTTATATACTTCCAATCGGATGATGCATTTTTAACACTGTATGATGACAGAGAGTTTCTTTATACTAAATCGTTAAAATACTCATTTTCTCAGATGCATGACCGATATTGTGAACTATTGGGTGAGCAGATCGAACTTTCAGCTTTCACAAAACTTTTATCCGAAGAGGGGCTAAGAAGTTCTCAAAGTGAAAACCAACAATATCTGATCAAACTTTTTGGCGAAGTATTCCTACACATCAATGATGTTATGACCTATTCTAAACGTGCGTTTGAACTTGACAGAATCGACAAAGTCTATATCGGTTCTGAAGTAGGTGCAATTGTCGGAATGGATGAATATTCACAGACATACTTGGGCTTGGACTCCAGTGACTTCAACTTCAATTATGGATTTGAGACAGAAGAGTGGTACATCGACCAGATGCACCTGCTCATGCATCTTACTGCGCAACTCGAAGCTGAAGACAAGTATACATGTAACTTCACACGTTTTCATCGACCGCCTGCATTTGTTAAACGTGCGAGCGGACAACTTATTCTAACAGCAGCAGCGGCAGCCGTTGTTGCCATGATCTACCCGGGTGTCTACTGGACTCTTGATGGTATAGAAAACATTAAAAAGCTTGCTCTGACGTCAGAGTACACTGAACTGCACATACAACGTCAGGACAGAGAAAAACAGGTCAATCACCACACAGAAGAGATGAACAAGGTAAAGACACTTGTCGAAAATGAAAATAAAGCCTTGGATGAGAAGAAAGCCGTATTGACCAAGATACATGATGTCAAAGTCAACTACCCGATGAAAGCCAGTAGGATAAGCGATCTTACAAAAGACCTTAATAAATACAAGGTCCAACTTTCTAAAGCCAGCTATTCCCAAGACTCAAAAACAAATGAGAAGATGTTTACGTTAAACTTGGTTTCCAAAAAAGATAAGAGCATCACAAACCTTATCGAATGGTACACGAAGACAAAATCCTCACAATACAAATTTTCTTTCAATAAGATCGAATTTGACAGTGAAGGAAAGTTATATTCAAGTGAGTTAAAGGTGGTTCTCAAATGACTTTAGAAGATATATTAGGTGATATTGACAAATCCTTTGCAGAAAAAAAGCAAACTGACATTTATGCTATTTATGTCATGGTGGCCGCTGCCTTAATTGGCTTGTCTTATGTACTTTTTTGGGACAGTGCTGAAATCGGCTACAACAAGACTGTTGCCGAGACTAAAGCCATTGAGAAGAAGATCGCTGATGATCAGAACTTTCTTAAGTGGAACCCTCAAAGCAAGATAGAAGGACTGAAAGCACAAACACTTAAACTGAAGCAGGATTTTGTGTCGCTTAAAGACCAATCTGAATACATCAAGTTTAAGATTGAACAGATTTCCAGTCTGTACTATGATGAACAGGCCTGGGGGGAATTCATTGATTCTATCTCAGAAAATGCAAAAAAATACGGTGTTCAGCTTCATTACTTGTCAAATGAGTTTTCAGCTGACAAGAGTACTTTTGGACATGTCCTTGATATTGAGCTGAAAGTCACAGGAGACTTTCACAGAACGATGAAGTTTATAAATTCACTGGAGCAGAGCTTTCTCGTAGTCGATATTCATAATGTCGATTTAATCGCAGCAAGTAAAATTGACAGTGAGTTAAAAATCTCTGTATGGGGGATCACGTATTGAAAACAAAACTATTAATACTTACATTGTTTGCAGGCTTGTTGCAAGCGGATGCAAATATGAGCTGGATTGACCAGAAGATAGATGAAATAAAGCCGGCTAGAACCGGCCTTCAAAGTAGTACTTTGGCGAGACTTAAAAGCCCGTTCATCGTTATTAAAGAAGAACCGAAAAAATCTGCTTCTGGTAAAAAAGATGCAAAAGCGCCTTCAACTGTGACAAAGAAGGACGTTACCAAGAAAGATATGGATAAGTCACCTTTAACTTTGCAGATCGTACTGAATTCTTCTGCCTTGATCAGTGGTAAGTGGGTTAAAGAAAATGAGCTTATTAGAGGATATAAACTTTCTCAAATACAAAGTGACTATGTTGTGCTAGAAAGAAAGAGTAAGAAAATCAAACTTTTCATTGCACAAAAAAGTAAAAATCTCAACATCTCAACAAAATAGGGAAAGACATGAAACTAACACTAAAACCATTAAAGAACACTCTCATAAGCAGTGTTGCAGCGGCAACGCTAATGACATCATCTTTAAGTGCTGACTGTACGTATCAGCTCTTTTCAATCTCTTCCATCAAAGGAACTCAGATTACGGAGTTTGTTGACCAACTTAGTGATGAATGTTCGTTCAGTGTTATCGTAACCGATCCGGAAGCGGAAAAGTTATTATCAAAAGAGCTTAACAAGACTAATCTCAAGAACTTGACTATTGACGAAGTCCTCGACTTGGTTCTGAAAGAGAACAATCTCTTTTACAAACTTGAGAACAATATCTTGCATATCTCTTACCTTGTAACGAAAACATTTGATATTGACTATATCATAACCAATCGTAAAAGCACCGGTACAACAAATGTCACGCTTAGCAGTAAATCTGGTGTTCAGGGTGGTAGTACCACAGGTGCTGCAGACACATCACAGTCATCATCAAATGAATCTGAAAGCGGTATTGAAATCGAGACTACGGATGAAGTCGCTTTTTGGGAAAACCTTGACCTAGAGTTTCAATCGGTATTAAACCGTCCCGAAGATGATTACAGTGCAGATGCCCCAATCATCAACAAAACTGCAGGCCTTGTGACTGTTTCGGCAACACCAAAACAGATGGAACGTCTTTCAACTTACCTGCAAGAGCTTCAAAGAAAGGCAAAGGCACAAGTCCTTATCGATGTCAAACTATTGGGTGTTACGCTTGATAATAGACATGAAACTGGGGTTGACTGGTCACAACTGTATGCTCTTCAAAACTTTCAGATCACCACTAATAATCTTTTAACAGACAATGTTAGTGAGGTAGAAGATGGTGCTATTACAGAATATGGACGAATCGGTGCAATTAATTCCAGTGCCATTAATATTATCGGGTCAGGTTCACTCAATGAGGTAATAAAGTTCCTTAAAACACAAGGGAATGTAAAAGCCATATCCAATCCTAAGATAATGACACTAAACAATCAACCGGCACTCATCAGTGTTGGTAGTGAGTACTTTTATAAGATACAACAGACAACCCAGCAGCAAAGTTCTGGCGGTGGTGTAGCTTCCACCTTAGAAAATGATGTCGTTAGTTCTGTTTTTGCAGGTATTCTGCTTGATATAACACCTGAAATCGATGATAATGGACTCATTACATTAAAGGTAAATCCATCATTAAGCGAGACACGTCAGGACATCGCCTCAGATGAAGATGGAGCGACACGTGATGTTCCACCGGATCTAAATCGTCGACAACTCTCATCTGTCGTCTCTGTTCGAGATGGTGAGCGTGTTATTCTTGGTGGTCTTATTCAGTCAAAGGATAGTATCAATGAAAACAAAATCCCTTTACTGGGTGATGTTCCTATTCTTGGCTGGTTATTCAAGTACCAAGAGAAGATCAACACTATCGAAGAGCTTGTTATTGTTATCGAACCACATATTATTAAAGATGGAAAACAGACTATATCATTAAGCGAATTGGGCTATACCGGTCTTAATGAAGAGCAGCTTGACTCTCAGGCCTTTATTCATTCAGAAAGTCAGGATGATCTGGCTGAACTCGATGCAAAAAATGCTGAACTGGAAGCTGAACGTAAAGAACGAATGGCAGAAAAGAAAGCAGCTACAGACGCAACAACAATTGAAGCTGAAAAAGAGTAGATGAAAAGTAGCTTTTACCTCTCTTCGAAAGAGGTCTTTTTAGATGTCGTAGATGCGAAAGAGTATGTTCAACTCGATCGTGTCTCAACACTCTATCAATCTTTAAAAGACTCAGTCAAAAAACCCCTAAAAATGATTCTTCTTTACGGTAAGCCGGGAACAGGGAAAAGCATGATGCTTAATAAGCTTTATGAGGACCTTAAAGACCAGCAAAAAGTCGTGATGTATCATACACCTTTGGTTGATGAAGTCGAGTTCTTAAAATCACTCGCACGTGACATCTATGGTGTTCGACCCTTTGAGGAATTAAACTTCACTCAATTCAATGAGCTTTCTGAGCACTATCAGTTTGAGAATATTCCCATTGTTCTACTGGATGAAGCGCAGCTATATACCTCTTCACTTATGGAAAAGATACGTTTGATTTCAGATGCCAGAAAAATCAAATTCGTTATAACACTGCATAAAACTGAGAAAGAAGATATTATCGCTAAAGAGCACTTTCAAACACGTATTTGGGAAAGTTTAGAACTACATAATGCGTCTGCTGCAGAGCTGAAGATATACATACAAAAGAAACTGATGAAAAACAACTGTTTTGATGTCGCCAATATGTTTGACAATAAAAATGTAAAATGCATTCATCATATAACACAAGGCAACTACAGAGACACTAATAAGCTATTGTATACTTTGTTTAGTCTGTATGACTGGTATGAAGAGAACCAGCCGACCAAAATAAACTATAGTAATATTTCGAATAAAATAATAGAAATGGCTGCAATACAGACAGGATTGATACATGCTTAATATTCATGAACTGGAGAGGCAATGGCTGCGGTATAAAATAAAAAGTTATATACCTCTGGTTTTATCTATTTTGGCAAGCGTAAGTATCATTGGACTGTTTTTCATCTATATGCCATTATCTGATACAGAAGACAAAAACAATGTCCCTGTTCAAACTACAGAAGCAGAACCGTCAAAAGAGCAAGTTGAAACTGTCGTTCAACAAAAGCCGTCTTCAGAACCTGTTAAAGCGCCTATTGAACTCAATATTGCCGACAACACGCAAGAACAGATCAGACCAGAGCCTCAACAAGAAAAAAGTACGCTAGTACTTAAACCATCTCTGCACTTTATGGATAATATCGAAGATGGACTCACTGCTTTTATTGAAGAAGAGATGCCAATCCAAGAACCTGTAACATCTACGTTACAAGGAAATGAGACCGTATCTGTCATGTCTGAAAACGAAACTCCTGCCAATGCTACTGACCTTGCTGAAGAGACAAATGAGAACAGGCTCAATATCACTTCAAATAAAAGTGACACAGATCTAAAAGATGTCATACGAAGATTTAAAAAGAACAAGAACCCAGCCTTGAGTCTATTTATTGCCAAACGATACTATGCTGCTGGTGAGTATCAAAAGTCATACAATTATGCATTGATGACAAATGAAATAGATAAAAGTATCGAAGAGAGCTGGATTATCTTTTCTAAGTCTTTAGTTAAGCTTGGACAGCATGAATTAGCAATAAATACATTAAAATCATATCTAAAGACAACGAAGTCTACTGCTGCTGACGTCTTATTAAGAAAAATCGAATCCGGGACATTTAAATGAGAATTCTAGTATTGATCAGTTGTCTTTTGTTCAACTTTGCTTTTGCGGACATCAAGACCTCACTGTACCATCTGTATCAAGACAAACAATATGAAGAAGCATGTAAAGAAGGCCTCAAAGTCTTTCAACAATACCGGAAAGATGAAGAGTTTGTATCCTTGTATGCATTCTCTTGTCTTCATTCAGACTATATAGACCGTTTGGCCATTCCTATATCTTTGCTTAAAAAAACACAAGAAGCCCGTAGCAATGCCGCCTACTTTTCAGTTATTTTAATGCAAAAAAAACTTCTTTATCATGCTTTACTAGATGGATATGGTTTGAGCGAATTAAAACTTCCGACAACAGACCATGTCTTATCAACCGTATTTGAGCTCTATGCTAAGAGCCGACATGATCGCAAACAAAACCATTATGTGTTTTTTGACAAGCATAATGAGAAGGTCTCATACAAGCTTTATATCAAGAACGGCAACCATTCCAAGAAGATGGTTATAGAAGAATATTATGATACAATAATGACTCATAGGCACACTTATTGGTAGGAGTAGTTCAATTGCAACTGGATCGTATTACACAAGACTTATTAGATAAAAACCATATCACTACTCAACAGATAGAAAGACTCACATCCAGAGGTGTAAAACCTGATGCTCTTCTTGAAACTCTGACGAGAGTCGGTGCTGTTTCCGCAAATTTTGTGAAGCGCTTCATCGTTGAGCAGATCAGAGTAGGCCGATATGAGCTTTCTGTGATTCATCAGTATAGTTTTTTATCTGAGCATGATGTCTTAAAATATTTAGCCGAGGTATTGAACTATCCCTTCATAGATCTGGACTCAGTCGATTTAGATTACCGTCTCGCAGAAAAGGCCCCGTACAATCAACTTAAACGTGCTGTCGCCATACCAATTTCTCAAAATGAAATGCATGTAACCGTTGTATTCTCGGATCCGTTAAATGTTGATGCCCAAGAGATGCTACAGCGAATATACCCGCGTAAGCCTTTAAGTATTGCCGTAGCTACAAGCAAGCAGATCGAAGCCTACTTGATGAAGATGGAGCTTAAGGACAGCGTTAAAGAACTTGTAGCCAACATCCGAAGTGAGCTTAATTCTATCGGCAGTGCAGAAGAACAACAAGAGGCTTCATCCATCTTACAATTGATTGATGTTGTGCTAAAGACAACCATTCATTCGCGATCATCGGATATCCACATCGAACCTACAGAAAAGAACTGTGTTGTACGTGGACGTATTGATGGTGCACTGACCGAGATCTTCATCTTTGACAAAGACATCTATCCGCCTATGGCTTCACGACTAAAACTTCTTGCCAATCTGGATATCGCCGAAAAACGCAAACCTCAAGATGGACGTTTTTCAGCCAATGTTGGTAATAAAGAGTTTGACTTTCGTATATCTACTCTACCGATCCTGTATGGTGAATCAATTGTTATGCGTGTACTTGACAAGACCAAAGCGCTGGTAAAACTCGAAGAAGCAGGCATGGATGCAGCCAGCTATCAAAAGCTCCATACTGCGCTTAAAGCACCGTTTGGCGTCATATTAGTCACCGGCCCTACCGGTTCGGGTAAGACGACAACCCTTTACGGTGCACTTAATGAGCTTAGAAGTGTCACAGAAAAAGTGATTACTGTTGAAGATCCTGTCGAATATAGGATGAACCTTATCCAACAGGTACAGGTCAACCCAAAGGTCGGCCTCTCTTTTGCAGATGCGCTGCGTTCTATTCTTCGCCAGGATCCTGACAAGATCATGATCGGTGAGATTCGTGACCATGAGACACTTGAGATCGCTATTAAAGCGGCCTTGACCGGACACTTAGTTATCTCTACTTTGCATACCAATGATGCTGTCAGTGCCATTCCAAGGATGGCAGATATGGGTATCGAGCCCTATCTGATCAGTGGTGCTGTCGTTGCTATTCAAGCACAGCGTTTGGTTCGAAAGATATGTCCTCACTGCAAAGAGGATGCCAAACTACCGGATAACCTTGTAGAAGAGTATAAATCATATATTCCTGAAAATGCGATTTTCAAGATAGGTGCAGGATGTAGAGAGTGTTCAGGAACTGGTTACCAAGGCCGTGAGATGATCTGTGAAGTACTTCCAATTTCTGAAGAACTTTCCAGTATGATCGCGAAAGAAGCTTCAAAAGTAGAACTTTTAGAACAGGCGACCAAAGAGGGTTTTCAAAATATGTTCAAAAACGGCATGCAAAAAGCTGCCGAAGGTATCACTACATTTGATGAAATTTTAAGGGTGGCAAAACAATGAAATATTATTCAGTTACAGTTATTAACAAAGGTAAACGCGAAGCTCACGGTCTGCATGCAGAAGATAAGAAAGAAGCGCATTATCTTGCAAAAGTTAAATTCCCCGGTGTTGTCCTGAAAGTAATTGAGAGTTCTCCACCCTTAGATCAACAACTTAAGGCTTTTAAAGAAGGTATTACCAAAAACTTTAAAAAGAAAAAGATCAAACAAGACAGTCTTATTGCCGGTATCCGGCAAATGGCGGTTATGACCAATGCAGGTATCTCTATTCATGACACCCTGCATGAGATCGCCAACTCTACTGATGACCAAAGACTCAAAGAGGTATTTAACCGGATAGCCGAAGATATCAACTCAGGTCTCAGTATGTCTCAGTCCATCAATAACTTCAGATATGAGATGGGAAATTTGACCTTAGCCATGATCCAGCTGGGAGAAAAAACAGGTAACATGGCCGAAGCACTCTACAAGCTTGCCGACATGCTGGAAGAGATTAGAAGAAACTTCATCAAGTTTAAAAAAGCTATGGCCTATCCTCGAAACGTTATGATCGCTATGGCCATCGCTTTTACCATTCTTATTTCATACGTCGTACCTGAGTTCAAAGCAATATTCGAACAACTCAATGCTGAGCTACCGCTTCCAACCCAGGTATTGCTTGCATTGGAGGTAGGTATAAATCAATATGGTATGTATGTGCTTGGAACCATCATTGCTGTATTCTTGACAGCGCGTTTTGCTATCAACCATTATTATAATGTCAGGTTTAGGTTTCATGAAATCTTGCTTAAGACCATGCTCATTAAAAACCTTATTAAGTTCGCAACCTTGAATCGTTTTATGCTTGTTTTCTCTGCTTTGGTACATGCGGGTATCCCCATTGCAGACTCACTTGAGGCCGCTATTGATATGATCGATAATCTTCCTCTAAAAGAGAAACTTCAAACTGTAAGAGGTGCCGTCGAGAAAGGTAATACGTTACATCAGGGTCTAAAAGACACCGGTCTGTTTGAGAATATGATCATCCAGATGGTAGCCGCTGGTGAATCAAGTGGTCAACTTGATGCTATGATGGAAAAGGTCACTGAATATTACAAGATGAAGTTTGATGCTATCATTGATGGATTATCAGAAGCCATAGAACCTATTATGTTGGCACTTATCGCGGCAATGGTACTCTTAATGGCACTTGGGATCTTCTTGCCGATGTGGGATATGGGTAAAGCAGCTAAAAACTGATCCCGAGAGGGTGAGAAAGACACACCCTCATCTCTGACTATTCACCCTCTTTTTCTACCATTTTCCTATAGTTCTCGTCTTTTTGGATCAATCCTGCTTCATACAGAAACTGAGACGGTACGAAGTCGATCTTTTTTATTTTGTCATTCTTAGCATAGCTCAGATATAAGATATCTTTGGCCCGTGTTACCGAGACATAAAAAAGACGGCGTTCTTCTTCTATACCACCGCCCCCTTTGTTCATCAGTTTTCGATTTGGAAAACGTCCATCCATAAGATCGATCACGTAGACCTCTTTATATTCCAGACCTTTACTCGCATGTACGCTCAGCAGATTAACACCCTCGCCTTTTGTAAGGTCTTGTGAACCCAGGACCATCGCATTGATGTAGCGTTCATGCTCCTGATAAGGCTTTGCCAAGTCATAAAGAAGCGCCCCTTTTCTCTTGATACGCTCCAGAGCCTCAGCTTTGAGCTTCTCATCTGTAGATCCATCCTTCAGTTGTCCCCGTTT
>JBFESZ010000068.1:0-11736 GCA_041548245.1 Sulfurimonadaceae bacterium | reverse complement strand
TTCTTTTTCTTTTTTTATGCATTGGTAGCAAGTTTATGCTAGAATCCACAAACTAAAAAAGGAAAAACGGTATGAACTTTTTAGAACAGCAAGGCGTGATAGCTCTTACAGGTTTTTTGGTTGGCATCGGTTACGTCATATATAAACGTGCCAAAGCAGACAGGAAGTGAACATTTATAGGTTGTGAACAACAACCCGGTTCTTTCCACTGTTTTTAGCATCGTACATTGCAAGGTCTGCATTGTGTACTAAAATGTCTAGGTCTTCATCTTGCTGATACTGTGCAACACCAATACTACAACTTACTCTGCGTGAGTCAATGAGATCATGTGCCAATATCGCTTTTCTGATCTTTTCGGCCAACACGGTAGCATCCTCGAGTGAGGTCTCGGTTGGAAGCAGTATGAACTCTTCTCCACCCCATCTTCCAAAATGATCTGTATCTCTGATCACAGAAAGTACGACCTTGGCAATCTCTTTGAGGACCTTGTCACCCACATTATGTCCATAGTCGTCATTAATCGATTTAAAGTCATCGATATCAAACATGATGATGGACATCGGTTTGTTGTAACGGCTCACTCGTTTGATCTCGTTTTCCATGATCGTCTCCATGGACTTTCTGTTGTTGATCTTGGTCAGGTGGTCAAGATTGACCAGTTTTGAGAGTGAACGGTTTTTGATCTCTATCTTACTCTGATAGCTATGTATCGTCTCCATGAAACTTTTGAAGAGTTTGCGTAAGAAGTAGACAGAAAACAGAATCATAAATATGCCCAATACTATGGAAATGTTCTGGATAAGCTCTATTCGGTCCGTATAGTAGTTCAGGTTTTTGACAAAGATGATCTCTCCGATGTCTTCACCGGTGACACTGGTGAGTTCGGTGACTTTAAAGACGACATCGTCATTGAGGTCATTTTCAATCAATTCATATTTTGAGGTGAGCACCGATGTGGATAGATGGTGGATAAGTGATGTGTATATCCGGCTTAGATTATGCTCGGGTATAACGACATAAAACTGATCAGAAAAGGATCGGTATTTCAGGTCTTTGTTGTTTTCGTATATCATCTCGAAGATATCTTTATGCAAGAGCAGAATAGTCTCAAACCCATAATCGTTATTGAATAGATTGAAGATATAGTCGATATTGATACCAAACTCAAATGCTCCAAGATACTCTTTGTTGAGATTGAACACAGGTAGGGCTATTCGGTAATAGATACCATACCTACCGACTTCGACACCGATTTGTTTGGTGTGAAATTGGTTGACACTGTTGATCATATGGCGAATATCGCTCAGGTCATCGGCAAACTTTTCAGGTTTGTGCAGACGCAGAAAACTCTTGGTCTCTTTGGTATGAAAGTGCATGATGTGCAGGTACGGGTTTTCAGCGATCAGCTCTTTATATATAGGTTCTGTCAGTTTAAAGAGTTCATCCCTGTCCTGCTTTTCAAAAGCATTAATGACCTCTTTGTTGAGCAATATGTTATTGGCTATTGATTCATAATGGCTGGCAATGTGTTTAAAGGTATTTTTATAGACCTTGCTGGCGATCTTCTGTTCTTCATCCACAAGGGTCTTGAGGACAAATTTGTATTGGAAATGCCCCAAATACAAAAAGACCATGGTGATAAAGCCGATAAGGCTCAGAAGTATCAATAGGATTCGATTGCTTGAATTGATGATTTGCAAAGTATTTATGATATTCCTTATCAAAGTTGAACTATTCTATCGTAAAATTGTTAATATGTGTTCTTTTCTGAATATTTTTTTATTTTTAAAATTAACGAATGATGTATAAAATTCCCATAGTCATAGAATTGTGACAAAGTAGTATCACAATTAAATCACATGCAAGAGTGTTTGTTAAGTATTGCTCAAGTATACTTCTGAGCTTTTTTAGGTTCTTTCAAACTTGAAGGCAAAAAACTGTTCTTTTAATATTAATACAAAAGATGATACCATGCAGCAGATAAGCAACTATGTATTCTGTGATGATTTTATTGCCAGCTTGAAGTTAGACACACGACTTATGCCGAATCATTATTATAACTATCCCTATTTGATCATTAAAAACTTTTTGTCGGCATCAACCTGTGATGAGATTGCTAAATATACGAGTAAAACTTCTGCTGTGGAGCAAGCCAAGGTCAGAACAAAAGAGATGAACTCTCTTCTTAAGGCGAAAGTCGACAAGAACATTCGCAAGACCGTGCTGCATAAGCTTCCAAAAGTGTTTCATAAAGCGTATGATTTAAGCTTCAAGACACATCAGGCGGCTATTGAGAACTATTTTAATATTGCATTGATGACATCGACAGACCTGCAGACGCTTGAATATACCAAAGGCTCTTTCTATATCAAGCATGCGGATGATTCAAGCGAGCTTGTCAATGATATGGGTGAGACGATCGGTTTTCTTCAAGTGGCTCCGCAGCGCAAGCTAAGTACAGTCCTTTTTGCGACTTCTTCTGAAAAACATGATGCCCAGGGAATGCAGTTCAAAGGTGGGGAGCTGCTTTTCAACTACCTTTTTGACGTTGATGGCAATCCGATCAGAATTTTTCCCGAAGCGGGGGATATGATCGTCTTTCCCAGCAACCCTATCTACAGTCATGAAGTCGTTCCAGTCGAAGAAGGGTATCGACTCACCCTAGTACAATGGCATGACGCCATAATCAATTGAGAGTAGAGGGGCGGCTCTCATCTATACAGACACGGTTACGGCCACTCTCTTTGGCGCGATAAAGGTTATCATCTACCCTTTTTACGATCGAATCAGAACTGTCTTCTCTATGAAATTCCGAGACACCAATACTGATGGTGATCTTTCTCTCTTCGATGACATGGATGGTCGCCTGCACGGATGACCTTAACTTCTCTGCAAATATCTTTGCCTGATCTATGGTCGTGCCCGTTAAGAGGATGATAAACTCTTCGCCGCCATACCTGAACACGTAGTCATTCTTTCGAATGTGTGATTTTAACTCGTTGCTCAATGCGATCAATACCTTGTCACCCATCTGATGTCCATAGGTGTCATTGACGGATTTGAAGTGGTCAATATCGAGCATCAAGACCGAAAAGGGGATCTGATACCTGTGATATTGAGCAATGAGTTCCTCGATTCTTTCATTAAAAGCTTTTCTATTGTGAAGTTGGGTCAACGCGTCGGTTATACTCTGCTCTTGAATACGTTCTATCATCTTGTTGTACGAATGGGCAAGTTCTCCAAATTCATCATTGGACAAATGTTTGCACTGTACAAGCTTTCCTGTGCTAAGCGATTGTTTGACAATAACATCATGCAGCTTGTGCAGTGGCTTTAGCAGCTGTTTAATCATCAATACAGTGAAAACTCCTGCCATGATGATTAAAGAAGTCAGCATCAAGAGTGAAAAACCGACTTTTTTGGATTCGATAGCTTTGAGTTCATCCATATCCAATTCGACAGAGAGACCGATGTTGTATTGGCTTAAGTAGGTGACATAAGAGTAGACGGGTACACCGCGATAGTCTAAGCCGGTAATGAACTCTCCGTCAGGGTGGTTCCGTGCCTTGTTGTAGGAAATATCCATGTTCTGAAGTGCTATAGTACGTGTTAAAGCAGCTTTCTCATCATAGGTTACAGGGGTAAGAAAGAGGGCATCTTCATCTCTGTAGTAGACAACAACCGAATCCGCTGTCTTGTACTCCAGTCGTTTGCGGATATTGCTGAGCTCGTCCAACGGTTTTAGGTTGATGGCTGCATATAAGAGTGCGATTGTCTCTGCATTATGGATAACGGGTGAACGCATTCTCATGTATGATGTGTCATTGTCTTTCTCTTTGAAACATATGGGGATATATGTCTTAGAGATATGGGGGTAATTTGTTAGATTGACTTTACAGCGGGCAGTTTTATCGCTTATATCGTTGCTGAATAAGGTTTTTCCATCAGTCGTCGTAAGTGTTAAAGAATAAAAGGTGTCTGTTGCATTATTGGCATCTGTCAAAATTTTGGCTATCTTGTGAAGGTATTTCTGATCTTGTGTTTGATGGTAAGCAAGCAGGTTTTCTCTGAAATGGGTACGGCTGGTGACAAGGTTTAATTCCTTTACCGTACTTGAAAAAAAGTAATCCAAATAAATTTTTTCGTAAGTAGCCACGGAGGAGAGATGCTCATTAACACGTTCTCTGGCATTATCAGAAATATTAAAAAAGACATAGGCAGAAAATATACTGACTATGCTCAGCGTAACTCCAATGATAAGGATGTTCAGTTTTTGAGATATTCCCAGTTTAATCAAACCATACCTCTTGTGTTATATGACATGGATTCATTATAGCGCAATTATAATCGGCAGAAGATAGATATTTGAGAATGTGTGATCTTTTTATGAAGATATTTTCATAATAGTTTTCATTTTTTTTCTGATGTCTTATTTGGCTCATAAAAACCTACAATAGAGGTCTTAAGAAGTTTTGAGCTGATTGTAAAGCCTTGTGCATTGATCTTTTTATAGTTCAGCATGATTTTGACCTGCTGTTGTTCTTTGACAAGCTTGATCATTCCACCATTATCGAGAAAATCTTTTTCATCACTGATAGTCAGTACATGAGTAAAGAGGTTTTCAATCTTTTTGAAGTCGGCTACATTGACATAGATCAAATCACATGCTTGAAGTTCAGCGGCACTGTAGGTATGTACCACTTCAATGTCCATACCGGCTATTTTTCTTTTCTGCATCTCTTCGAGATATCCCTTGAAAGGGTTTTCGCCTAAAATACACACAACAAGCTTCTCTTTTTGGGGCCACTTGACGAACTTCATGATGTTGTAGATATAACCCGCCTTGAGCTGATACTCGGGAAGTTCTTTGGCATGCAAGCAGATGCCCAGCAGCAAAGAACCTGACAACAGAGTCTTAAGAAGCCTAGAAAGCATAGGAGACTTTCGCGATGATGGTCTGTTGAGGTTGCCTGTAGCGTGATACGCTTCTGTTGGAAGTATGGTAATACTCTTCATCCAGTAGGTTCTTCGCGATCAGGTGTATATCAAAGCCGTTGAGATCAAGATATGAGAGCTGTCCGTTGAACACGATATAGGGCTTGATCGTCTCATTTGCTGTAGGCAGGGTCGAAGCATTCTTTTTACTACCGACATAGTTCCACCTCAGGTCGAACTTCCAGTGTTGATCATACGCGTAGTTCAGCCCGGCATTGAGAGTGTGTTCAGCGATTTCGGCGACTCTGCGTCCGTTCTCATCCCGGCTGTCGGTGTAGGTATAGTTGGCATAGCCTTCGAAGTCACGGCTTTTATAACGCAGGTCAAGCTCAATGCCGTAGGTCTTTTCCTCTGTTACTTGGTCGTCAATGACATTATGATATACAGAGAGTTGAGTGTAGAAGTTATTGGCGAGTTCGTAACTCCCCGCCAATTCATAACTGTTGATGGTCTCTGGTTCGAGAGCATTGTTATATTGATAGTCCCATGGTTTAGGAGCACGAAAGGCTTCGGAGTAAAGCAGTTTGATATTGCCTTTGTCATGGGTGTAGACAAAGGCCAGACGCGGCGTGGCCACTTCGCCGTAGTAGTCGCTGTGATCGTATCGCACTCCTGCAGTAGTATAAAGGGAGTCGCTCAGTGCGTATCTCACTTGAAGGTAGGTACTTAAAAGGTTGTTGGACAACATGCTTTCTCTAGAGGGTTTTTCAGGAGGAAGGGATACAGATGAACTGTGGGTCATTCCAAATCCATCTGAGAGCTCTTCATGCTCTGCACTGACACCCAAAGTCAGGTTCAGGGTGTCGGAGTATTGAAACTGAAGCTGTTCGTCCAGGCCGATGAGCCAGTTTGGTCGGTAATAGCCGACTTGTTGTCCCGGAAGCGGTGTCTCATCAATATAGGCGATGGTGTCATCCTGCACCGTGGCGTTTCTGTAGTAGAGTTTTGAGATGATCTTCATAGTGTCGCTGAAATCCGCCTCATGTTTTGCCCAGGCATTTAAAAAACTGATGTGCCAGAGTGTGCCGTAATCATGCTTTTCCGTGCCGACACTCCTGTAATTGGTCGCTCTTGAAGTCTGTTTGTCTTGGAACAAAAGACCGAAATCAAAGGCTTTGTAGCTGATCTTTCCCTCCAGGGAGAAGCTCTCTTCGAAATTATCCATACTCTCATACCAGTTATTGTCACCTTGAGCACCGGCTAGATCAGCTTTCTTTGTTGTGACATAATGGCCGGAAAGGGTATAGCCAAGTTCTTTTAGAACATCATAGTCTCCGCTTCTAAATGATGCCAGTCCCGTGTCAAATGAACCGTAAGCGAGCTCTAGCTCATTGGCATTTGCCGCTCGTTCTTTGGGCGAATAGGTAACGATGTTTATGATACCCGATATCGCGTTTGTTCCATACAGGGCTGAAGATGGTCCATAGAGTATCTCCACCTGTTTGACATTAAAAAGGTTGTAATGCAGCCCTCCGTAATAGCCGCCGGAGTTGAGCTCATTAATCTGTACCCCGTCAACCATCATCAGAATATGGTTGTTTTGACTCACAGAACCCCTCATAAAAGTGTAGGAGTTGAACCCATTGATATTTCTAAACTGAAATCCAGGCTGGTCAGAAAGGATCTCTTCAATGCTCATATAACCTCGCTGCTTGATCATATCTGCGGTCACTATCCTTACCGTGGCAGGAACATCCTTTAAAGGCTCTTGCTGACGTGAGGCAACTTCGACTTTAATACTCTTAAGTTCATCAAAACCGATATCAAAAACGTCGATATCATCAGCAAGTAGTGAATAAGCCATTGCAGATACAAAAAGAAGCGGATGATTGAGACTTTTCATACAGATCCTTTAGAGATTATGGGCTTTAGTATAATAAAGTATTATTATAAAAACTTTGCCTATTGTATCAAAATTTGAAAAGATGCAATGTTAAAGTCTTTTTATTTTATATTATGAAAAAATATTACAATTCATAAAAAATGTATGTATAATGTTTGGATACCAATATTTTTTCCCGTATTAATAACCAGTGTCATGAAATTAAAGGAGTGTTATGAGATTTTTGAATGTAGCAGTGTCATCAATCAAGTCAAAACTGATGATCATGATTACATTTGCTTCTTTTTTAACGCTCGTGCTTATCGGTATCGTCTTCGTATCCATTGAATATAACAAGGCAAAAGGGGAGTTGAGGTCAAACCTTAGCATTATGGCAAGAGTAATAGCCGGACAGAGCACAGCTGCCGTAATCTTCTCAGATAATAGCAGTGCGGAAGAGATACTTTCTGGTTTAAAAGTAGAACCGACTATTACTGCTGCTGCCATTTTTAGTGCGGATAAGAGACTCTTTGCCAAATATGAGAGCGGTATCGAGCGCCAATATGATTTTGAAAACTTTAAGCAACAGAGCGAGACGTCTTTTGTCAATAACAAGTTGTTGATTTATGAACCTATTGTCATGAATGAGGATGTCGTAGGTACGCTCTTTATAGTCGCGTCATTAAAGGGCATTAACCAGATGTGGCTCAATCTTCTTTTTTTAACCGCGTTAATGATATCGATTGGTTCATTTGTCTCTTTTATCTTGGCTTCCTGGTTGCAGAGGTTTATTTCAGAACCAATTCTTGTCTTGACAAAAACGGCTGAAAAGGTCGCACTTTCGAAGGATTATTCACTGCGCGTCGATCAAAAAAGTGAGGATGAAGTGGGTCAACTCGTGCATGCCTTCAACAGTATGCTTGAGTTTATCGAGGAGCAAAACAAAGTGTTGATGCAGACCAACTCCCAGTTGGAGCAGAGCCAGGATGAGCTTAAAAATGTCAACGAAGTGCTTGAAAAGAGGGTAGAAGAGCGGACAGCCGAACTTGAAGAGAGTAATGAAAAATTAAAAATCATCGCAGATGAGTTGAAAGAAGAGAAGGTAAATGCCGAGAAGTCAAATGTCGCCAAGAGTCATTTTCTGGCAAACATGAGTCATGAGATAAGAACCCCGATCAATGCGATTATGGGGATGCATTATCTTCTGGAGAAGACATCCTTGAACACACAGCAAACGGATTATGTTATGAAGGCACAAAGTGCTGCCAGTTCCTTGCTCAATATTATCAATGATATTCTGGACTTCTCGAAGATAGAGTCTGGAAAACTCGACATAGAGCATATCCCTTTCAACCTGGATAAAGTGCTCGATACTTTAAAAAACATTGTCGAAGTGCAGGCAAAAGCAAAAAACCTAAACTTCTCCGTCCTCGTAGATAAAGAGTTGCCTAAACTTTTCAAAGGTGATCCGCACAGGCTGGAGCAGGTGCTTATCAACCTGTGCAACAATGCCATCAAGTTCACGAACAACGGATCCGTCACATTGCGTATTGAATGTGTGCAAAAGGGCAGTGAACAGTTGCAGTTGAGGTTCTGTGTCCAGGACAGCGGAATCGGGATGAGTGAAGAACAGAGGGAGAAGATATTTGAGGAGTTCTCTCAGGCAGATTCAAGTACGACAAGAAAGTTTGGCGGGACAGGACTGGGGCTTTCTATCTGCTCACGGTTGGTAAACCTGATGGGCGGGGAGCTGTGGCTTGAGTCGAGTACGAAAGGTGTCGGTAGCACGTTTTGTTTCGAGATCCCTTTAGATAATGTCAGTGATTTCGATGCGGCCGAGCTTACGCAGGAACTTGATAAGAGTGGCATCTTAAAGAACCTCTCAGTCCTCATTGTCGATGACAATGAAGCTGCCAGAAATGTTTTGCTTGAAAACTGTGAACTTTTGGGTCTGCGCAGGGATGCCGTATCAAGTGGAGAAGAGGCACTCAGTGCTATTGAGGAGGGTGATTATGACATTGTCTTTCTAGACTGGAAGATGGCTGATCTGGACGGTCTGGAGACGACGAAGAGGATTCATACGCTCAAAGGTCTGAAAAAAGTACCAAGGATTTTTATCGTGACCGCTTACAACAGAGAAGACATCTATTATGAGTTTAAGGACAGCAAAATAGAAGCCATCCTAGTAAAACCTGTGAGAAGCTCAGATATCCTCAACGCTCTCATGAGTAATAAGGAGCTCTCAGATGTCATGCGAAAGAGAAAAGACAGGAGCATCTCTCTTGAATCAATACAGGAGAAAAAGATCTTGGTCGCTGAAGACAATGATATCAATCTCATGTTTATCACGGACCTTTTGGGGCAGGAGGGGCTGGTAATAGAGAGTGCGCGAAATGGTTATGAAGCTGTTGAAAAAGCCAAGGCTTTCAAGTTTGACCTCATTCTCATGGATGTTCAGATGCCTGAGCTTGACGGTAATGAAGCGACCAAGCTTATCAGACAGCTCGAGTCGGTACTCAATGATGATTATTATGCCAAGCTTCCGATTATCGGACTAAGTGCGAATGTCCGTCAACATGATATTGACAAAAGCCTTGAGGCAGGTATGAACGCTTACCTTTTCAAACCGATCGATCCGGAGATGCTTTTTGAGACACTGCTTGATTTTCTCGGTACAGAGAAAACGAACACAGAAAAGAGTGACATAAAACAGAGTGATGTTGCAAAAGAGAGGAAGTCGCTTTATGACTACTCTTCTTTACATGGTATTGATCAGGATATCGCACTTAAGCGGGTTGTCCATAATGAGGACCTGTTGCTCAAACTTTTACGCAAGTTTGAGCAACATCAAAGCGACAGTTTTAAAGTCGTCATGGAGCTGATTGCTCAAAACAGTATAGAAGAAGCTGAGAAAAAGCTTCATCAGTTAAAGGCTATCGTCGGTAATTTCGGTGCGACTGAGCTGTATAAGGCACTCAACACGCTTGACTCGCAACTCAAGAGGAAAGAGGTGCCTGATACAAAGGCTCTTGAAAGCATAGCGGATGAATATGAGAAGGTCGTCAGATCGATTGAGAGCTTCACAGCTTCACTGCAGAAGCCTCAGAGTAATGCAGACATCAATACGCTTAATGATGATGAAGCGGTCGAGACACTCCGAGAACTTGCGGATTATTTGGATAAAGACATCATTAGGTCGCTTCAGTTATTTAAAAAGTTAAAGGGTTATAATGGAAGGATCATTAATGAATCGGATATCAATACAATAGAGTCTTTGTTCGACATATATGATGTTGACGGGATCAAAGAGGTAATCATGCAGGTTTTGGAAGATCACACCAATATTCACGGGGATAATGATGAGTAAAAACAGGGTTTTAATTGTTGATGACACCCCTTCAAACCTGGATTCACTCCTTAATATTTTACAAGATGAGTATGAGATCGCTGTCGCCAATAACGGAAAAAAAGCCATAGAGATATGCAGATCCGAACATAAGCCCGATATGATACTGCTTGACATCGTGATGCCCGAAATGGATGGGTACGAAGTGTGTGAACGTATTAAGTCCGATAAACAGACACAAGATATACCTATCATATTTATAACGGTCTTAAGCGATGATGAAAGTGAGACAAAGGGCCTCTCCCTTGGTGCAGTGGACTATATCTATAAGCCGTTCAACCCTATCTTGGTGAAAGCAAGGGTAAAAAACAATATCAAACTTAAGCTTTACAGGGATGAACTCGAATTGCTCTTGAAAGAGAACGAAGAGATCATGATGGCCCAGTCAAAACATGCGGAGATGGGAAATATGATCAGTGTTATAGCACATCAGTGGAAACAACCTCTCTCTGCGATTTCAGCGGTAGCCAACAAGATCATCTTTGATATAGAGCTTGATAAATATGATATAGAACAGATCAAAGAGCATGCACATATAGTCAATGACCAGGTTCAGGAGCTCTCAAAGATCATCAAAGACTTTGCAAACTTCTTCAAACCGAACAAAGAGCTGCAGAGCATAACGCTCCAGGAACTCGTTCATATGACGCAGAGCATCATAAGCTCAACCCTTAAAAGCAATGGGGTTGAATTGAGTTGTGAGGTTGATGACACCCCGATCAGTACTTATGTCAGGGAGTTGATGCAAGTCCTGGTCAATATACTCGTCAATGCACAAGACGCGCTTCTTGAGAGAAATATAGAAAATCCGAGAATTGTGCTGAGTTTAAAACATGATGATACGTCTTTGATGATAAGTATATGCGATAATGCCGGTGGAATAGATGATAACTTATTGGATAAGGTTTTTGAAAAATATTTTACGACCAAAACGGGCAAAGGCGGTACGGGAATCGGTCTCTATATTGTCAAAAAGATCATAGAAGACCATTTGAATGGGAATATCACAGTAATGAATCAAGACGATGGGGCATGCTTTAAGATTCAAATGCCTCTGAGCCAGGCCTGATACTCCTGAAGAATATGGCAACGTAGATTTAAATCATCTATTTTCAAAAAATTGCTTGGGAATATATGTATAAGGGGTTGTTTAAAAGTGGCTCCGGATACTGGAGCATCTAAAAAACACTAAAAAGCCCTGAAATAGCTACTTTAAACTCTCTCTCCTATCACCATTAGTTATTTAAATGCTTCAATTTAGCTACTAGGTAGCTTTATCTTGATAATTGGACAGCCTGATCTAGAAGTTTTCTTTTTTGCATAATATCCTCCAAAAAAATATCCTTACATTTTGTAGGGATATTACATATAGAAAAAATAGCAGAACATTTTGTAGAGATATTGGCTTAAAATCCAATATCCCTACATATTAATACTTCAAGATTAGCTCATAATTCATAGATAATAAGAAATATATTGCAAAGTGACATGTTGTTTTAAATATCACTAAAT
>JBFESZ010000067.1:0-11846 GCA_041548245.1 Sulfurimonadaceae bacterium | reverse complement strand
TACAGAGCTGACTAGAGCTTATGTAACGGATGCTTTCAATAAATATACTGTTGAGATTATGAAGTATTCTCGTCTTGTTAAGACGATTGTCGCAGCAGCACCGTTAATCGGTCTTTTAGGGACTGTTATTGGTATGATAGAGACGTTTGACTCTTTGGCTGACGCAGCGCTGTTTTCACAAAGTGGTGGTATTGCCGGAGGAATTTCTCAGGCACTGTTTACAACGCAGTTAGGTTTGGTTGTTGCTGTTCCAGGTCTTATTATCGGGAACTTATTGCAGCGTAAAGCAGATAAGATGATCATGGATCTGGAACAGATCAAAGATATCGTATGTATAAAAGAAGAGGGAGAATAGATGCGTTTTCGTCAACGTAAGTCTCAGGAAATAGGCGTCGATATGTCGCCACTGATCGATATGGTTTTTATCCTATTGATCTTTTTTATGGTTAGTTCGACATTTGTCAAAGATATGAAGCTGGATCTAAACCGTCCTGGTGCATCATCTGCATCTAAAGCATCATCAAAAGTCATCCGTGTCTATATTGACAAAGCAGGTGAGACGTATGTGGATGCACAACCTGTAAAGGTATGGGCAATTCAAGGAAAACTTCGTGATATGCTACGTACTTCTGCTGAGCATTCAGTCCTTGTCGTAACGGATGATGGTATTGAAGTCAATAAGTTGATTGAAGTTGTCGATCAATGCCGTATGGCTGGTGCAAAAGATGTTGCTGTTGCCACAGAGAAAGAAGTAGGATAAGGTGAACGCTTTGTCTAAACGTCTTAAGTCGATTATTTGGATGGTTTTTGGACTTTTCTTTGTGTTTGGTATTGTTATTTATATGAATAACAAGGGTGGAGAATCGAAGCCTGAAACTAAAAAGAAAAGTATGGATATGGCTGTTCAAAAGATGGTCAAACCGAAACCAAAACCAAAACCAAAACCAAAACCAAAACCTGAACAAGCCAAGCCAAAGCGCAGTACGCCTGCACCAAGTATTGATAGCTCGTTAAGTGGTATTGATACAGGGTTGGATGCATTTATGACTGATATGAACATGGATGATGCCCTTCTTGGAGATGTCGGTAAGAATATGGTTATGAGTGAGGATTCGGTTGATGTCGCTCCACAGCCAGCAGAAAGAACAGCTATGGAGTATCCTAAGCAGGCTTATAAGGCAGGTGTGACAGGATATGTGGTGATGAACCTGCTTATTACCAAAACCGGAAGCGTTGAAAAGGTTAAGGTACTCGAATCTGAACCAGCTAATGTCTTTGATGATGCAGCAGTCAATGGTGTTAAAAACTGGCGGTTTAAGCCAGCTCAATATAAGGGCGAAGCAGTTAAAGTTTGGGCGAAACAAAAAGTTCGCTTTGATTTTCAATAGGAAAGATGATGACACGTATTAATATGCAGTATATGGAGGCATTCAATGCCGACACTTAAAAGATTATTGGTTTTACTGTTACTGATCTCACTCAATGTCAGTGCAGCAGAGAAAAAAGCGTCGGATGAGATCGATCATATGAGTCTTGCGGCCCTTTTGCTTAAGGACGGTCATAGTAATCGTGCAAATGATGAATTGAATCAAGTGGACACAGAAGATGAGAATCTTGATAAAGGTCGTTATTTTACACTTCGAGGCCTAGTGTCTACCAAGTTGGGTGCCTATGCAGAAGCGAATAAGTTTTTTGAGCAGGCGCTTGGCTTTGAAGGTGTTGATCAAGTCGTATTATATCTTTATATCGCTCAAAACAGTTATAAGCTCAAAGATTACAAGGGTGCCTTGGATGCTATAGTCAAAGCAGGTCCAGTTGTCAATGAAAAGCCTTCTGTCATTGCTTTAAAAGCCGAGTGTCATTGGCAGCTCAAAGAGTTTGAGAGGGCATTGGAAGTATTGGCAAATGGAATCAAAACCTTTTCAAGTGAGTGGAATTTCTATAAGCAACGTTTTAACTATCTGGTATCGTTAAAGTTGTATCAGTCGGCATTGGAAGATGCACAGGTTTATCTTGTAAATGCGAAACCGACGGATAAAACAGTCCTTTCATTCATCTCAGCACTTCGCAGTAGTGGAGATACGGATAAAGCGATCGAATTGGCTGAAGAGGCAAACCTTCGTTTTATTACAAGTGCAGATATCACTGTGATGCTGGCACACCTTTATATCGATAAAGAGATGATCCAGGCAGCTGCAGATCTATTTGATGAAGCATCTATAGAAGATGATAAATACACTAAGGAAGCGGCTGAGATGATGCGTCGCGCAAAGGAATTTATGTCAGCGCTTTACAAAAACTCTCAGATGCTTGAAGAAAAAGAGAAGCTAAAGCAGCGTGTTGCAATCTTTATTGAGTTTGAAGCTTATGAACGTATATTGGCAAGCAGCAAGGCTTTATATCGTAGCGGACTTATTGAAGATGAAAGTATCCGTTATGCATTGGCGTATTCATATTATATGAGCGGAAAATATGACGAATGTGAGGTAGAATTGAAATTTTTGACACGTCCAGATATGTTCAATAAAGCAACAGAGTTACGAAAAAACATGCAAAAGTGTAAAGATAATCACTGGGAGTGTTCATTATGAGAAGTTTTTTACTCTTAATGACATTGGTTGCATCATTATGGGCGATCGATACAGGTAGTCTTTCTTTCTATTTGATGAAAGACGGTAAACCTATGCCTGCTCAGCAGGTTGTTATTTTCAAAAAGTCAGCTTCTGCAATGATAGAGATGCCAAGTTCGTATACGCGTCATGCAGAGTATGTGACAGATGAAGACGGGTATTTAAACACAGTATTGCCAGTAGGTGATTATCAGCTTCAAGTTGTGGCTAAAGAAAAAAAGCAGGCACAGGCTTTTGTCAAAAAACCATTTGTTGTGCAAAAGAATAAAGAGTCTCAGATCATTGTTTCGTTGAAGGAAGATGATACTCTCTATTTTGAAGACGGTGAGTCTTCAAAAGAACAAATGGTCAGCACAGATGAACAAAACCTGACTCACAAGGAAGAGGGAAGTTTGATTATTCATCTGACTTCCAGTGAAGACGCTTCATTGATTAAAGATGCACGTATTTTTGTTCAGGGTCAAAGTGTAGATGTAAAGACAAATGAAAAAGGTGAGGCTACGCTTTCTTTACCAGAAGGGGAGCAAACGGTTTCGATTATTAATTCAAACTATAGTTCTCAAACAGTTAAGGTAAGCATTGTAGCCAAGAAGACAGTAGAGAAATCATATGAGATGACACCATCTTCTATGTCTCTTGAAGAGTTTGTTGTTTTGGCTCCGCGTGTTGAAGGTTCAATCTCTTCAGCTATCGAAGAAAAAAGAAATGATGTGTCTGTTTCGGAGGTCTTGGGTTCCGAGCAAATGGCAAAATCAGGTGATTCAAAAGCTTCAGATGCACTCAAACGCGTTGCCGGTGTGACGTTAAAAGATGGAAAATATGTTTTAGTTAGAGGACTGGGTGATCGTTATACGACAGTGACAATGAATAATTTTACCCTGCCAAGTCCGAATCCGACAAAAAGAGTCGTTCCTTTGGATATCTTTCCGGCAAGTGTACTTGAAAGTATTAAAGTACAAAAAGCATTTACCGCAGATAAACCGGGTGAGATGACAGGTGGATTGGTAGATTTGAAGACAAAAAATGTTCCCGATGATTTTTTCCTTAAATTGTCTGCTTCACTGAAGTATGTCGATGGTACGACATTTAAAGACGGTAAAACTTATAAAGGTGGTGATTTTGATGCTTTCGGATATGATGACGGAACGCGTGCACTGCCTAGAGTACTTGTTAATAATCAGCTTAAAGAGAGCCTTGTACCTGGGGTGACACCTGGTTTTTCCAAAGATCAGATTGCTGAGATATCCAAACTGTTGACGTATGAAAATGATGTTAAAACAAAAAAGATGCCTTTGGGTATGAAAGTGGGCGTCTCATTAGGTGATTCTTATGATTTTGACAGTGATAACACCGTCGGTTTTATCGCGGCTGCTTCACTTGGTAATGATAATCGAAAAATCAACTTAGAGCAAAACGAGTTTAGAAATGGTACAAACGGTGTTGAAGTTTATAAAGAAAAAGACAGTGTGGTTGACAAATATAAAAAATCACTCAGTGCGATGTTCGGTCTGGGGTGGAAAAGCAATGATGATCACAAAATCGATGCAACGACACTTTATGTTCATGAGGCAAATGATGTCGTTAAAGTAGGCGATAAGCTTGATAAAACAGATGCGAATCAGCCACAACTTTCAAAAAGTACAGACTTGGTCTGGACTGAAACGGCATTATGGATGAACCAGTTGGCAGGTTCGCATAAGATCGATATGGGTATCGATACAGAGTTAAAATGGAGAACGGGATACTCATTTGCAACTTTATATGAACCGGATAAAAGAAACTATTCGTTTATTTATAATGAAGCCACGGGTAAATACCAATTGGATGGAGAGGACACGACACGTCTGAAACGTGACTGGTCGAAAGTCGAAGATCAGATTTTTGAAGCAGGTGGGGATTATTTGATGGATATCCCATTATGGAACGGTATACGCGCTGATGTTAAATTGGGTACGACCTATATCTCAAAGCTTAGAACATCATATCTAAGAAAGTTTGCTTACTCACGAATGGATCAGAATGGTCGTCCACGTGAACCGTTTGAGTATTCAGAGAATATTGATGATATCATTAACGAGAATACTATCGGCGGTACTACAGTAGACGCTCCTTATCTGTTAGCAGAGATTCCAGGAAGAAATACAAGTGCTTATAACGGGTTTCATGAGTTGTTTGCAATGTATGCCATGGCTGATATTGAGTTGGCAGACTGGATAAACGTTACAGCTGGTGTGCGATATGATGCTTCGAATATGCAGGTGGATATCATCGATAATGTTACTGGTGATGCTTTTCCAGAGGATACCGCATATGTTGATGATTCATATTATTTACCGTCAGTTATAGCAAATATCAAAACAGCAGAAGATTCTCAGTTGCGTCTTGCTGCTGCCTATACGGTAGCTCGTCCGACCTTTACAGAATTGGCTTACGTATCATTAATTGATCCGGTTACAGGAGATATTTCGTATGGTAATCCAAACTTGATACCTTCTACAGCATTAAACCTTGATGCAAGATGGGAATGGTATTTCGCACCTGCTGAATCATTTTCAGCTGGTGTTTTTTATAAAGACTTTAAAGATCCGATTGAGAAGGTTCAAGCTCCAATATCTGGTGGTGGCCGTGCCTTTACCTATGAAAATGCGGCAGGTGCACAAACTTATGGTATTGAGCTTGATTTTAGAAAGGGGATCTTTACAGAAGACTATTTTGTTGCGGGTAACTTGACCTTGGTCAGATCTCAAATCGACTTAGGCAATGATCAAGGTATTTTGACTAATCAGACACGTTCAATGCAAGGACAATCGCCTTATATTGCGAACTTACAACTTGGATATGATAATCAAGACCGTGGCCAAACAGCCAGTCTTGTATTGAATGCTTTTGGTAAACGTATTGCGGTTGTAGGTGCTTATGGCTTTGAAGATGAGTATGAACAGGCGTACGAGCAGTTGGACTTTGTTTATCTGCATAGATTAAATGATGATTTAAAGCTGTCATTTAAAATTACGAATATCTTGAACCCTGTTCGTGAGATCAAAATGGGCGATATTACAACATACAGTTATAAACAAGGCACTGATTATACCTTTGGTGCTTCATATGCCTTCTAAATAATGAAACTAAGTGTCCCGCTCATTCTTTTTACATTGGTAAAGATAATGCATTCGGATACTTTAACAGATCCCGTGACTTATCTTATGTGGCAAGACGTACCGGAAAATAAAGGTACACTCTATACCTGGAACGAGGCAAAAGAGTATTGCAAAGGCTTGGAAGAGGGTGGTTTTGATGATTGGTGGCTGCCAAGCGAAGAAGAGCTTGTCACTATTGTTGATACTTCCCGTTTAAACGGACGTAAAATCCTAAAGGGTTTTATTTATTTCAAGCCGAGATATTACTGGACGGCAACTACATACTCCTGGAATGCACCGCATGCCTGGGCAATATCGTTTAAAAACGGTGCATCTATCTCCATTGAAAAAGAGAAACAACTGTATACAAGATGTGTACGATGCAGTGACTTCAAGCTTTGCATAGAGCGTTTCTACGAAAAATAACAACTTCATCTATACATTTTTCCAACATATGTTCAATCATATGTGGCAACTTTTGCATGAGTCTATAGTGATATTTAAAGTACAGATATATGCGTGTACAAAATCATCTTATGAAGATGGATAAAAGATAGTATGGAAAAAGAAGTATCTAGCGAAATAATACTATTGGTTTTCTACACTGTTTTGTAGTGGTTTGACTTTCAGTAAAATGTTTTCATTGTTTTTGAAATCGATATGTATGAGATAAGAGGGTTCTTTATTACTCGATGGATAAACTCTAAAATGGTTGACTTCACCTAAGTAATCGGCAATATACTCTTTATTGAGAGTAAGTGGATATTCTTTGAACTCGTGGCTTGATTCAAGTCGGTATAGTTTTGAATCTTGTATAAAATAAGCGATATAGGGATTAAATCTTTTATGTATCGAATGAGAACTCTGCATGAAGACGACATCTTCTTCTGTCCCCTGGTTCAGGACTTTTATCTTTTCTATATGCGCCAATGAGAAATCCAAAAAAAGTGTTTTTTTCTTGCGATATCCGCTTTGTATTTGGTTTAATTCATCTTTATAAAGACGGTTAGAGATATTTAATGCACTGTAGCTGTTGTATAGAAATAGCATCATTATGGATAGGATGGATATGGAAATGAGTATCTCGATGAGTGTAAATGCCTTTTTCATCGTAATATAATCCTCGTTAGTGCTGTAGAAGACTTCTCTGTTTTTAAAATAGTTTTTCCTATTTCAAAGACCATTGTTGAACTAAGGTTTTCATCATCATTTTCAGCCAGTTCAATGGAGTCAATCTCTTGATAGACAAGATCGACTTTGATTGCTTGTAAATGATGTCTAAGTTCATTATCCATGTCAAAGTCATCTAACAGTTTATCCAGTGTGATGGACGTGTTTTTGAATCCATATTCTTTGTTTGAGACAAGAAAAGAGAGGTGCTGATTGATTTCAGATTTTTCGCTAAGACGTGAAAAGATGTGTGTCGTATGTCCTCTCATCTCTAAGAGTGCCATAATGACGATAGAAATGATCACCACAGCGACCATGACCTCTATAAGAGTGAAGGCTTTACGCATGTCCCATGCCAATACGAATTGCTTCATCTAGGGATGTCTCTGCATTGAGTAACATTGCTTTTAGTTTTAAAGCAATGGTTTGAAATTCTTCGGCTTCAAGCATACTCTTGATGGTGTGTTCATCCGTAGTAGTTTTAAGGAGGTCTTTGATTTTATTATCCATGACTAAAAGCTCACCGATGGAACGACGCCCGGAATAGCCCGTATAATTGCAAGACTTGCACCCCTGTGCTTTATAGATAACTGCATCACTTGGAATGTTGTAGTCTTGTGCAAACCCTTCTGCAATAATGTCTTCCTCTTTACATTCATCACATAAGACTCTGACCAATCTTTGCGCAAGGATACCCAGAAGTGAGGAGGAGATGAGAAAGGGTTCGACACCCATATCTGCAAGTCGTGAGAGTGTTGCCGCAGCGGAGTTTGTATGCAGGGTTGAAAAGACCAAGTGTCCAGTCAATGCGGCACGTATTGCAATGGATGCCGTCTCTTCATCACGTATTTCACCTAGCATGATGACATCAGGGTCTTGTCTTAAGATGGAACGAAGTGCCGATGCAAAGGTGAGTCCGACTTTTTCATTGACTTGAATCTGGACGATATTGTCAGACTTATACTCAACGGGGTCTTCAACCGTAATAAGATTTTTTTCAGGTGACTTGACTTCACGCAAGAATGAGTGAAGCGATGTTGTTTTGCCGCTACCTGTCGGTCCTGTTACCAAGATAATCCCATGTGATGAACGGAGCAGTTTTTTGACATCGCCAATAAGTGTATGACTAAAGCCAAGTTCATCGATCTGAGGGATCTGCGAACCCTGCATCAGAATCCTCATAACAACGCGTTCGCCATAGAAGGTCGGTAGAACTGATACACGTACATCCAAAGTATCACCGGCTATCTTGATTTGTGTTCTTCCGTCTTGCGGGATTCTTTTTTCGGAAATATCGAGATTGGAGATGACCTTGATACGGCTGATAATCAAGTTGACTATCTTTTTATCCAGGTCTACATTTTTAGTGAGCATACCATCAATTCTAAATTTGACTTCACCATGTTTCTCATGGACATCAATGTGAATGTCAGAAGCCCGCTTTTTGACGGCTTGATAAAAAAGAGCATTGACAAATTTGATGATAGGCGCAGATTCTTCATTTGTCAAAATATCGGACGAGGTTCTTAGGAAGTCCGTCAATGAGATGTCTTCCTCATCACTTTCAACGCTTGAGTCTTCCTGCATAGTCTCTATGGCTTTATCCGTGCGTAGCTCTAAAAAACGGTTGTGTAGCCTGTCGAAGGAGTCCTCATCAAGGATCTTAAAAGGGTACTTATCAGTGAGTTTTGAATAAAAATTACTCGCTTCGACTAAATACCTTTCAGAAGTAAAGGCAGAGACCTGATCATCAATCTTACTAAAAAGAAGATAGTTTTTAACACACAGATCAGTCTCAATACCTGAAGGTTCGTAAGGCTCTAGATTTAAGTTGTGAAGCGAATCGATATTTAACATTAGAGGCCTTTTACAGTAGTATTGGCATCAAAGATATCTGGCACTTGTTCACTGTCCTCAGTTCTGTTTTCTAACTTCTCAAATACTTTGTCATTGTACTCTTGTTGAAGGTTGGCAAGTAAGCCAAGGTCTTTTTGAAGTTGTGATAGATTTTCACTTGTCTCAATGACATAAGGGGTTAAGATAACGATTAAATTGTCTTTTTCATCCTTTATGTCTGTTGAAGAGAAGAGTAGGTCACCTATTAACGGAATATCGCCTAAAAGAGGGATTTTGTTTTTATATGTTTTCTTGTAGCTTTTAACAAGTCCACCGATGATGATGTTTTCGCCATGACGCAAAATAGCTTGTGTCTGGACCTCTTGTTTGGAAGTCACAGGTTGCCCTGTTGCATTGTTTGTCCCATCATCGAGGACATTTTCCAAGATGGCTGCAACATTTAATGTGACTTTGTCGGTTGATGAGACACGGGGTTTGATTTTAAGTGTCAATCCAACCTCTTCACGTTTGTAGTCATTGGTGATTCCAGAGACAGCATTGGAGGTGGTACCGTTTAAGATAGAGATGGTTTTTCCGACATAGATGGAAGATTCCTGGTTATTTACACATAAGATCGATGGGTTAGAGACTGATCGTGAAGCCCCTTTTGTCTGTAAAAAATCTAATGTTGCACCAAGTGCTAATCCACTAAGATCTCCACCTAAACCTCCTAGATAGTCAAGGACTTGGGTAGAGGCTAAATCTGTTAAGGATTGATCACCAAAGTTGGCGCTCATAGCATAAAGTCCGGATGATGAGACATCACCTGCTGCAAAACCATATTTTACACCGATTGCTTCGGATTCATTTTTGTTGATCTCGACAATCCTTGCCTGGACATAGACCTGATAGTTCTCTCGATCTAACTCATCAATAATGACTTTGATACCCTTGAGAATGTTTGGTTCACCAATTGCGACAATGGCATTGATCTCTTCGTTCATAGAGACATTTGGCTTTAGCTCGGGATTGGCAAAGACCTGTTTGGAAATAATCTCAGTCAAGCTTGCTAGAACGGTCTTTGCATCGGAGTTTTTCAGATTGAAGATACGTACACCTGTACTGACGTTTGATTCGACATCAAACTTCTTGATCAATGACTCTATGATCGCGACATTTTTTTCTATACCGACAATGATAATACCATTGATATTGTCATCTAAAATTATTTTTACTTTTTGTGTCTCTACCGTCTGGTTAAACAGGGAAGTGGCGATATCTGTCAACTTGACTTGAATACCTTTGGCTGCTGCTTTTGTTATCGGGATAATTTTCACGATGGCTTGGTTGTTAGTGTCAATCTTTTTGATGACTTTTTTAATCGTCTCGATATTGTCAGGGTAATCAGTCAGCAGAATAAGATTGCTCTCTTTCATAGTAACAAGCTTAGCCGATTTTGAGATGAGGTGGCGGACCTTGGCCGCGACGACATCGACATTACTGTTGGTGACCTCAATGTCTTGTGTGACCATAAGAGAACCGTATAGCCTTTTGTTTTGGCCTGCAACTTTGACATTGTGTTGCGCAGCTTCGGTTGAACGGACGACTTCATAGACAGAGCCATTGGCTACCAATGTAAACCCTTTGGATTCTAGAACTGAGATGAGGATATCCATAAGTTCATCCTCATAGATAGGGCTAGTGCTTACAAAGTTTACGACACCTGTGAGAGGCTGGTTCACTAAAATGTTCTTCTTTGTAATAGTGGATATCACTTTGATAAAATCATTTAATTCTAAACTTGAAAAGCTGACATTGACCTGTTCCCTTGCATTTAAAACTAACACTAAACTCAGTGCAAAAAATATGACTCTAATTAATTTCATAGACTAACTCCACTTCTTGATTATTTCTTATTACTACCAGTTGCACAGAATCAAGGGTATTGATTTGTTTGTAGATAGTCAACACGTTGGCATAGGAATCCATTGTAAGATTATTTGCTTTAATGATGACATCGCCTATCGATAAGCCAAGAGATGCCAATTTAGACTTTTTATTTATCTTGGTTACTTTAAAGCCTTTGAGCTTTCTCCCGTCTCTATCTTCTATAATAGAGATATCATCCCATATCCCTTTTGGATTTTTAATATAATCAGCTATGTCGGTACGCGTGACACCGATTTGTGTCTCCATGGGTTGCTGCACACTTTTGATATATTGACTTGTCGGATAATCTGATTGTTTCAGATAAAGAGTGTATTCGTTTCCGTCTTTTTCGAAGATAGAACCGTTGAGGGTTATTGATTTTAAGGTATATCCTTTAAAGATATCACCCACTGAAATAATACTTGTTTTAGTGGGTGAAGATTTCAGTGCGACAATTACAAACCCTTTGTTCTGATTGCCAAATAGACCTTTTAATACCATGTTGGTGATATTGGCAGTCCCCGAAAAGGCAGATGCTACATAAGCATTTTTCTGAGGGGCGTTAAGGTTTTCAAGCATAGATTTAAAATCAACCTTACGATATTGGGGCTGATAATTTTTTGCTAATGTAAGTTCGACACTGTCGTGAGGAAGATATAACCATAAGCCAAAGGATATGAGCTTGGCCAATAAGAGTAATATCATGAGCTTTGTAAAAACAGCCAAGAGAGCAGAATTAGATGGTCTTTTCATAAACATACTCCCCATTTTCAGATTGTTTCATATTTGACAAGGTGCTTCTATAGTTTTTAAGCATATCGTCTGAAGGTTTTAAGGTGACATACAGAAGTCTCTCTAGCAGATGAAAACTCGCATGAAATGCTCCGGCTTCGGCTTCACCGTCAAAAGTGAGCGTCAAGGGATTAAGAATTGAGTACCGGATGTGGACCTCTTGGATGGATAGTGGCAAAAGAGTCGAGGCCAACGAAGAGAGGGTAATGCCCTTTATATCGATGGCATTAAACAGGACAAAGAGATTGACTTCTATGGATTTGATCTCAGCAGCTTCTACCGACTGGACGAATAATATTCCATCGGTGATATCCAGTCCAAGCAGACTTTCCGTAACAGACTCATTATTAAG
>JBFESZ010000066.1:0-12066 GCA_041548245.1 Sulfurimonadaceae bacterium | reverse complement strand
GTCCCTTGCTTTTTCAACGCTGAGGCTGTCAAAGCCTTGCTCTTCGGCCAGTAAAAATGCACTCTGGCCCTTGATCATGATCTCTTTATAACGTTCTTCTTCAAGTGTGATCCCCATAGACTTAAGGATCTCGAAGTTGGCCGTAAAGTACCATTTTTCTGTCTCGACAAGCACGCCGTCATTATCAAATAATATATATTTTTTCATAAGCGAATTATAACCAACCTGATGCTGAATGTTATTCATGTGAAAATGTCGTTTAGAGACAATCGTCTTTTAGGGGCTATGCCTGTCTATGGGGTGGCATCCAGAATGCCCGTGTGTTTTAAAGGAATAGTGTCTATATCCCAGTACAGGGATAATCATTGTCAATGCAAGCGTACTGACCAGCAGTAAAGAGAACAAGGAACCGTTCAGCATATGCTCAGCCGATAATAGTTCTGCCGTTCCAAGGCCAAGACCATAGGGCATGCCAAAACCAGCAAAAAACCAAGGCGCATAATCCATGACAATGGCTTCTTCCGTCTTTCCATCTGCCCAAGGCTGATTATACACAACCAATACCTTAGACTTTATAGCTTTTATGTCATAAACAATATTCCAAAACCCTAATACAGATGTGAAGATAAATGCTGTTTGAAAAACTTCAAACAAGTTTGTGGCAGTACTGACATGACTCAACCAGGCAATCGTTGATGTCGCACTTCCAAAGACAAATCCGTGCTGCAATCTAAATTTTCCAATCTTATATTTTGAATCAAATTCCCATACCTTTAATACGTTGGTCCCGATGGCAGGGACTATGTAAGCATAGATGATAGGGATCAACCATGCCATCATGACAAGTTGAACAGAACCATTGGAACTTTCCCACCATAAAAAAAAGGACAGAGGCGTCAATATGATGGGTCCTAGATACTGATACCAGTTAAAAAACTGCCTGTTCATTTTAGTCCAAATCTCATCTTATGTTTTTTATATACCTCTTTGCGAAAAAGCGTCGTGTACTTCCAGTAAGAGGCTATCCTCCACAAGGACTTCATGTTTGTCTTTACATCCGAGAACCGATAAAGAAGCGAAGGAAGCGTGTTGAACTTTACGCGCGCCTCATGACAGGCTGCCGTGAGCTCATCGGGTGTCATCGTCTTTGGGATGAAGGCCGCACTGTTAAACCTGTACTCCGGATGCAGCCACCATTTTCCGTCATACAAAAGTCTGTTTTCTTGCTCAAGCTGTCGATACAGGGGGGTGTTTGGGTAGGGCATTAAAATATTATATGCAGCGAGTGTGAATTTGTTTTTTAAGGCAAACTCCATAGTCGCAAGAATAGAGTCATAGGTATCATAATCATATCCCAAGGTAAAGGCTGCCCATGTCTGCATCCCATGCTCTCTCAATATCCGTATCTCATCTTCATAATTTGTAAAGCCAATCAGATTAGAAACTTTTTTAGCGTTTTCGAGACTTTCATGCGTGATGGATTCAAAACCCATGACATTGCCTATGTTTCCGCTGTCAGCCATCAGTCTCATCAGTTCACTGTCTTTGGTGATATCCAGACTTGCCTGAGATATCCATCTGACATTCATAGGTATAAGTTCCCTGCACAGATCTTTTAATGCTCTTTTGTGTGAACCGATATTGTCATCAACAAAAAATAAAAAACGCCGCTCTTGGCTCTCGATCTCCTGCAGGACTTCATCTATTTTACGTACATAATGTTTTTTATCAAAGTATTCGCTCACGGCACAAAAGCTGCACTCGTATTTGCAGCCGCGAGAAAACTGCATCAAAGACATAGGAAGGTAGCCTTTTCCTTTGTAAATCTCTCTTCTTGGCATGACTCCGCCAAGCTGTCCTATGCCGGGAGGTCCTTTGTATACTTTTTGTAGTCGGTTGTTTTGTACATCCTCAAGCACCTGTTTCCATGCGGTTTCTGCATCGCCCAAAAAAATAGAGTCTGCGTGGGCTTGGACTTCTTCAGGCAGTAATGAGACATGCATCCCGCCCATGATCACCGGCACGCCGCGGTCCATATACTCTTTAGAGATTTCATAGGCACGTCTTGCTGTATAGGTCTCCACCGTTATTGCGACAAGGTCTGTCTCTTCGTCATAAGGAATGGACTCCATTCTGTCATCATACAAGACAACCTCGATGTCAGCAGGAGTAAGTCCCGCAAGCACGCCTAACATCAATGGCTCCATTCGTCCTTCATCCACGTATAAACTGTGTTCTTGTCTTCCGATTGTCGGTTTGATCAACGTTATTTTCATGTCTACTCCCCTAAGACTTTATTTTGTTTTTGATGTACTTCTTTACGCGAGACAAAATTGGCCAAGGCAACCATGGATATTCTGAAGAGATTGAATTTATGTGTGGTAAAGAAGACTCTGCTGATAATCGATTTTAATGAATAAAACTCTTTTTTGACTTCAAAACACTTTTGGGAAAAAAGTTCCGGGCTCATCTGTTTCGGTGTAAAGATGGGGTCTCCGTATTTGTAGGATTCATCCTTCCACCAGGTTTCAGAGATAAGACGTCCTTCTTTTTTTAATCGATCGTATAAGGCTGACCCGGGTGTCGGCGTCAGCGGATTAAAGTTGGCGATCTCAAGTTTCGCCTCCATCGCAAAATCAAGACTCTTTTGAATGACCTCCGTGGTATCGTGGTCATACCCAAATACAAAGGTACCATACACTGCCATGCCTCTATCGTGGAACTTCTGTACAATCTTCATGTACTCACCTGCAACCTTGTTCCATTTCTTCCCCATCTGTTTGAGGTTGTCTTCATTTAGGGACTCAAACCCGATCAAGGCAAAGATGCAACCCGAACCTGCCAGCCGGTCTAAAAGGTCTTCGTCTTGAGCCACATCAATGCTGATTTGGCAAGACCATCGTATCTTTAAAGGGGTAAGTGCATCAAACAGTGCGTATAAATCTTTTTTTGAACTAAAAAGATTGTCATCCACAAAGAAAAAAAGTTTTTTTCTATCCATACCTGTAATCTCATCTATGACACTTTCAACCGATCTGACCCTCAAAGTCTCTTTATAAAAGGCGTGTATGGAACAAAACTCACATGAGAACCTGCACCCCCGGCTGTATTGTATTAATTCTACAGGAAGATACTTTTTATCACGGAAAATTGTTCTGTCCAGTCGATAATCATCCAGCTCCTTTGCATTGGAACCGCTATACGTTTTTTGGAGTCTATCCTCTTTAAAGTCATCTAAGAGTTCTTCCCAGCATCCCTCGGCATCTCCTATGACAATCGAGTCTGAATGTTCTAAGACTTCTGAAGGCAAGAGTGTAGGGTGGTACCCTCCCATCACAACAGTCACACCTTTTTGCCTATACCTTTTAGCGATCTCATAGGAACGTCTTGCAGTAAATGTCTCAACCGTTATGGCAACAAGGTCGGGGAGGTCGTCAAGAGGGAGTTCCTCTACTCTCTCATCATAAAAACTCAACTGTATATCTTTTGGCGTCCGTGCAGCCAAAATCGCAATAGACAAAGGGGTCAAAGCGTCTTTGGAGCGAAAGTTCCCTATGTTTGGACGGATAAGCGATATCTTTTCTAATCTCATAACAGTGCCACCTCCGGCTGTATTAAAAATTCTTTATTGAGTTCGGCCTCTTGCTGCCCGTCGTCAAAACCTACCATTTCTATGCAGGTCCTATAGACGTTTGCCTTGAGCTCTCTTTTTAAAAGAGCAAGGCTGTTGTGCTGTGAGGAAAGTCCTAAAACACATGAACTTGCCCCTTTTGCTTTAGCCAACGAGGCTGCTTCCTTGAGACATCCCACAAAAAGCCCGCTTTTGCCGCAGGCAAAAAAAGAGATATAGACCTGTTCCAGCATGCTGTTTTCCTTAGGCAGCTCAACCCTCTGCGTGAGTCTCGCAAAAACATTGTAGAGTGGACGCAGCCAGGATAAAGGAGCTCTGTAGCTTTTGATCACACTCTGCTTAAACCTTCTTTGATCCCATAGCGCGAAACAAGCTTCTATCTCTCCGTCGGCATTCTCACGTATGTAGAAATCGTTGATGTCCAGACCAATTTCAGGTGATAGCCCGTTTAGCCACGCTTCGCTTAAACAGGGTGAGAAGTGGTAGGATTTGGCCTTGTGATTATAAAAGCTGACAAGACTTGGGATGTCTTCTAGTGATGCTGCTCTTGACTTTTTATTTTTGCATGAGAACTGTGTTGAGAAGATAAGTGTACTCATCTCTGCCAAAGGTCTGTAGGTAGGCATTCCATTCAGGTTTGCTTCAAGCACTCTGCGCGCTTTGGTGTTTTCACTTGCAATGCTTGTGATATAGATCGGTGCATCTTTTTGCATAGGCAAAAGTTTTTCAAGCGACTTGTAGCCGTATCTAAGAACCCTTATCTTGTTTCTGTACTTTTCATCTACGCGCAACTCTCCCAGATAGGCTGTGTTTTGTTCTTCTGCATTGACATGCAGATTCATATACGTACACGAGTACATACCGACACACTTGTCCTCATGGGTATCATATGCGATCATGGTATGGCTTTCGCCCATAAGGCCGTGTGCATCGAAATAGGACGGGTTCCGCTCTAAAGAAAGGTTTACCCAAGAGTCCATACTGTTTTCGCTTAATAGCTTTTTTAGGGCTTCATCATCGTCCTTGTTTGCGTTTCTATACAGAAGATTGCGGTCTGTGTATGCTTTGCTCATGACCCTGTCTTTACAAGTTCGCCGGTGTAACTCTCATCGCCTAGCGGATAGCCATTTCTTCCGCTTACATCTTTTCTGTGCATATAATTGATAGGAATAAAATTTCGTAGCATAAAGGCATTGCTTCTGTTTACTCTGCTGAGTAAACGCTTGAAGATACTGCTGAATGAATAGAAGTCTCTACGGGCCTGAACGCATAGTTCAGTGACTTCGGAGGGAGAAAACTGTTTTGGTGTAAAAGGCAGATCGTTATAGAAATAGTTGTCATCTAGCCACCATTTCTCATATAGCAGCCTTTTGTCCTTTTGCATCTGTTTAAAAAGAGGTGTTCCGGGGAAAGGGGTCAGATGGTTAAAGGCTGCAATATAAAACTTTTGATCAATAGCAAACTTGACAGCCTCCTCAAAAGCTTCTTTTGTGTCATGGTCATACCCAAAAACAAAAGTCGCATAGATCCGTATATTATATTTCCTTAGTTTATCCAATGCCTTTTCGTAGCCGCCGTGGGCCGTATTGAAGTTTTTATTCATAAGATCAAGGTTCTTCTCGTTTAGACTTTCAAAACCTATGAGGACACCCATGCATCCGCTCTCTTGAAGTAGGGACAAAAGCTCTTCATCTTGGGCACCGTCAATAGTCATCTGCGTAATCCAGCGTATCTTCAAAGGGATAAGAGCCCGTAAAAGTTCTTTGGCTTTTTTTATGCTTCCGATGAAGTTGTCATCAACAAAGAAAAAGACTTTCTTCGTTTTTTTCAAAGATCTGATCTCTTCAACAATATCATCAATCGGTCTATTGCGATGTGTACTTTCAAAGTAGGACTGTATCGCACAAAAGTCACATGAATACTTGCATCCTCTTCCTGTCTCAACCAAGCCTATGGGCAGATATCTTTTTTTTCCAAATATTGACCTGTCCAGACAAATCTTATCCAATAAAGGCCGATCCGCACTTTTATAGGTTTTTTTTAATCGCTTGTTTCTCAGGTCTTCTATTACTTCAGCCCAAATGTCTTCTGCTTCACCGATAACGATAGCTTCGGCATACTCTTGGACTTCATCAGGAAGAAGTGTGACATGAAAGCCTCCCATGATGACGGGAACACCTCTTTTTCTGTATTCGCTGGCGATCTGATAAGCACGTTTTGCCGTGTAGGTCTCTACCGATATCACAACAGCATCGGTTTTTCTGTCATAAGGGATTTTCTCCATCCTGTCGTCATAAAAATCCCGGCTTACATCTTTTGGAGTCAAGCCTGATATCGCTGCTGCAGGAAGCGGTTCCATCTGCCATGAACGGATATACTTCTCATTTTTTTTATGTCCGATCGCCGGGTGGATTATAGTGATGTGCATACTACCTCGTCTTTATCTTGGCACCGAGGTGCTCCATAGGGTTTGGCCATAGACTCTTGATCTGCCAATCGCAATTGTAATAACGGTCTAAATTGTTCGCGTAATAACGGTATCCGATGTTCGAGCTCAAGGCAAGCGGTTGAAAGTTTTTTGCTTTCCATAATCTTTTGGATATGCCGGCATAAGAGTAAACCTTTTTCCATACCTGTTCATGTCCTAAAGCCAGCTCTTGAACACTCATGTGCTTTGGTTCAAACACGACATGTTGGCCATCATATAGCTCCCAGTTTTTTGTCAATATTCTCTCCTCTGCCAAAAGACGCTGGTATAAAGGGGTCGAAGGGAAAGGCGTGGCAATAGCAAAACGGGGAAGATCTATCCCTGTCTCAAGAACAAACTCGGCCGTCTCATCAAAGGTGTCCAAGGTGTCATTATCCAGGCCAAAGACAAAGCAGCCTTGGATAGAGATCCCCAGGGAATGCAGTTTTTGGATCAGCGATCGGTAATCAACGGTCCCGTTAAACTGTTTTCTATTCTCTTTCAGGTTATCCTCTGAGATGCTTTCCAATCCCAAAAGAAGCCCTTTGCAGCCACTTCTAGCCATGAGCTCCAGCATCTCGTCATCATTGGCAATTAAAACTGTAGAGAGGCCAAACCATTGGAGGTCTAAGGGGATTAATCGCCTAAACAACTCTTTTGCATAGACCTTGTCCGAGACAAGGTTCAAATCAACAAAAATAATCTTTTTCTGACCCACCCGTTTGATGTCCTCGATGACCCACTCAATGGGTTTTTGGTACTGTTTACTGCCCCAGGCCGTAGGTGCAACACAGAACTCACATTTATGGACACATGACCTTGTTGCCTCAAAGACCGCCTGGGTAAGAAAATGTTTTTTATCAAAGAGCTCTCTTTTGGGAAAGGGCATGTTCTCCAAACTAAAGTCACTGTTTTGCACATAGATCTCTTGTGCTTCGCCATTTTTAAAGTCTCGCAAAAACTGCGGCCAAGTCTGCTCTGCATAGCCGGTAATAATGACATCCGCATGCGCTTTCGCTTCCTCAGGCAAGAGTGTTACATGCGGACCTCCAAGAACCACCAAGATACCCCGTTCTCTAAACGTTTTAGCCAATTCATAACTACGGCTTGCCGTACCGCTGATGACCGTCATGCCAATGATGTCAGCATCGATGTTATCGGGTACAGTCTGTATGCTTTCATCAATAAGCTCAACCTTTGCATTCAGCTCTTGCGGAACAAGCGCGGCAAGCGTTGTCAATGTAAGGGGTTGATAACGGAGTGACTTTTTAAAGATCCCGCCTTTATATCGATAAAGTGGTCCTTTTGGTGAGATCAGAACAATTTTCACTATCGCATTCCTTTGATCATAGTATAAAAATCTTTGTCGGTGCACAGAACAGGTACTTTGATGTCTCCCATGCGAGACCCTTTGCTCGCTCTATAGTCCAAATAAAATTTTGTCGGATATTTCATTGAACAGGTGTCAAGGCTTTTTAGCTGTCCCATCTTTCGTGCATAATCGTATTGCGGGTTTTTGCACAGCTGAGCCTCGACTTCTTGTCTTAGCTCTTCGCTGTCATACGTCATATCTGCATCCAGGAGCAAGGTATAGCCGGGCTTATGGTCGGCAGATGCCAGCAGCATACAGAACCCTTCAACATTTTGCAATGAGGTCGAAACAAATGCTTCTGTGAGTTTTTCGCCTACAAGATCAGATACTGTGCCTTTCCGCCCTTGAAAACGTAATACCGTCGCCTCTTTTCCAAGCTCTTCGCAAAGAACGATATCGCCTGTTTTGTAACGATAAAGTCCTCCGTTTGTTGTAATTACGACTTCATATTTCTGTCCTATACAAAGGTCATCAGCCAGGCTTATGATGCCGGTTTCGTCTATAAACTCATAAAAAGCACTCTGTTTGGCCAAAACAGGCTGTCCTGTCTGATTCGGTACAGTCACAACACTCTCTGTTGAGATGAGTCCCTTTGCCTGAAATTGGACATGGGAAAAACGTCTCTTCAAGGTTTCAAAAAAAGGCTTCGATGAAGCATCTGCCCAACAGCTTATTAACTTAAGCTCAGGCCACAGGGATGCCGTGTCTCTGATCCTGATGTAGTTTTTTAAGCGCATAAGGGCCTGTCCATCGGATCCAAGCAGATGCCCATCTATTTCTGAACCTACGCTAAAGAGCATTGTGAGCTCTTCTTTTTTGTCATCCAGTGCCTCTAAAAGCATCAACAAAAAAGTTGGGCTCCAGACTGAGATCAGTTCAAGTTCTTTGGATTTGATCAGCCAGTAAAGCGTACAAAGCTGCCATGTGGAAATGTCTTTTAGCTCGCCTACCCAAGAAGGGACAGTATAGGATCCTGCGATAGCTGAGAAAGCTTCCCCCAGATACTCTTCATCTTTGACCCCGATGCGAATCCCGCCTTTACTCGTTTCTTCTGCTCTTAATGCCGGGCTGATAGCCCAGTAGGCATTTTTTCCGCTTAGGCCGTAGGTCTGCATAGTCGTCACAAACCAGGGTAAAATAGCCCTTTGAAAGTCCGTAAAGCTCTCTTTTGTGTAGGGAATCAGTTTTTTCCCTCCCGTACTGCCTCCTGTGACTTCAAAGGCAACAGGCAGGCCTGCGAACAAAATATCCTTATCGCCTTTGGCAATAGCATCAATATAGACTTGGAGCGCTTCATAGCCTGTAAGCGGTACCTGTTTTCGGTAGTCGCTGAGTGATCTGATCGCCTGAAAGTTGTATTTCAAACCGTATTCGGTTTGGGCATTTCTATGTAAGCAATCCAGGAGCCATTCTTTCTGTTCTGTCATTCTCTATTTTCGCTTTTGCTATAAAGGATTCGTTTGGTAAAAGGCTTCAGGTTCTCATCATCAAACTCACATAAACAAGCCAGTTCATGTCCTAAACGGTAGTTTGGATTGCGCTGGAGAAAAAAATTAACAGAAGGTTTTTCTTTTTCATTCTCTTTGACCAAGGCAATGTTCTCTTTAAGATGTCCTTTTGATGTTTTAAATTCCAATAAGCCTTTGCTCTCATTATAATCGTCCTCGAACTTCTCTTTGGCCAGAATATCCAAAAGCGGTTTAAGGTCACTCCTATCTATGCTCCAATGGGGAAAGAAGGATTTTGTAAATGCAGGCAAAAACTTATAGGTACGGTGGCCCTTTACGATCAAGAACCAGTAAATAGGCATTTCGCCTACTTTTGATCGCAATGCTCCAATATAACGTATCCATGCAGAAGAAAGAGCCTGTTGCCCCCAATGCTTATGATGCACTACAGTGTCTCCGGAATAGATGATCTGCCGCATTTTCCCTTCATACAGGATTTGATACAACTCAAAACTGCTGAAGCCTATAAGGATGCTATCATGATGCAGTAAGAGTATCTCTGTCTTTGTCTTCAGATCAGCGATGATACGGTCGCGGCTGCTGCCGTCATAATAAGCTAGATAGAGTTCGACGATAGCCTCAACCTCACTCTCGTTCAGATCATGGATCGGTTTGATAAGAACCGTATAAAGGGAGTCTTTCATTGTTTGGAATAAGCTCTTTTACGCCATAAAAACGCTATGATCAGTCCCAAGAGCAATCCGACCAATACGCCTGCACCGGCCAAATAGATCGCCGACTTCTCAGCCACATGCAAAAGAGGGTTGTCTAAAAAGTCTGTTCCGATATGCAAAGAGAGAATGCTCCACTTCCCTTGACTCTCTTTGATTACAGTTGCCGTCCAGCGTGTCTTCATATCGAAGCTGCGTCCATCTGCCAAGATGTATCTTTCATCTCCATGTCCCCGCACGATTCCAAAGCTGTTGTTTCCGTAAAACTCAGTTAAAGCATCCGGTTCGAGCTTGATCTGCAGGGTTTTTAAGTACCCTTTCGGACCAAACCAACGGTGAAAATATTCACCGATCTCATCAGATGATGAGATGATTTCCTGATTGATCGTCGTTACACGAAGGTCTTTATGAAAGAATTGCGATAGTTCATCGTATTTCTGTTCGTTGATCGCATCCTCGATTCCAGTTAAGACTGAACGCAACTGCTGATGGATGAGAGTCTCATCTTCTGCATGCAAAGAACCTCCCATACATAGCAAAATACAAAAAAGTAAGGTTTTATACATCTGTTTTTCCTTTTATTAAGATTTTTGACACAAGCCAGACTAAGGCCAATGCCGCAATGATATCAATAAGATGATGCTGATGCACCAGTAATGTTGAAATACTAATACTGACCAACCAGATCAGAGCCAATCCTTGCATTGATCTGTTTTTAGATGACTCTATCACGGCAAACAGTATCAATGCGCTATAGACTACATGTAAAGACGGTGTCATATTGTGCGGCAAATCGAGGCTAAACAGTGTATCAAACAACTGCCCATAGAAACCTTCAGGTGCTATCCTCTCAAATCCAAGACCGGTGGGCAAAAGAATAAATATTATCCCGCTAATGATGGTCGCCATGATAATGCGCTTTCCCAATATCCGTAGACGAGGGACATCAAGAAAAAACGGAGGGAGAAAAAACAGAAGATATAAAGAGATATAAAACCAATAAAACCATGGGATAAAAGGCATGCTCAATTCAGCAGAAAAAAAAAGCTGATTGACTTCTGTGCGTTCAGATGTCAACCAATTGCATGTGGGATAGACACTGAAAAAAGCGACCCCGACCCAAAAGGCCCAATAAGCGTATGCCTTCCATGTGTCCTTCGCAGAGTTCGTTTGTTTCGTCGCTTCATCTATATGCATTACGTTGACGAGTGCCTTTTTCATATCTTTTTTCTCGTCTCATTTGATTGGACCATCGGCGGGGCAGGTCTCGTTCCGCCCCAAAGGGAAAAGTAGATTGACCAAAAAGTTGGGCTGGGATCATCTTTTCTGATCAGCTGAGGCAGGTAAACCCATGGGACCGAAGGATACCGGTGATGAGCAAGATGATAATGATAGTTCAGTGCTAGCCATCTTGAAACCGGTAAAACACGGAGATCCCAGGCTCCGTTTATAACATCCCTAGGACTCCATGCATGGTCAACATATTGCAAGGCTGACCAATGCAAGGCAAAAAACCAGTGGCAGAGCAACCATCCCTGCCAGGACAAGTCCAGAACATACCAAAGCATGATCTGATACAGTAAGGCAAACAATGTCTCCATCCAGATACGGACGATTGAGTGTTGAGTCACTTCTTCGATGTATGGTTCAAAACCGAGTAGCCGAGCCGGCCCATGCAGGAACCATTTTGATGTAAAGACCATAGGCATCAGCAGGATAATCAAATTGCTCAGAGGTATGCAGAACCAATAAAGACCAAAAAGATTCCCTGTATACATCCAAAAGTCTCGTAACTTTTTGGATTGACCGGGAAGATAATAATCATACAGATCTTTATCTGTACGATTGCGTTTATGGTGACCCAGGTGAGCTACCCTCTGCATTGTGAAAGAAGTGGGAAAGGCGATCGCCAGAATCGTGCCAAAAAACTCGTTAACAAGTGGCTTTTTCGAAAAGACACAGTGAACAGCTTCATGCATAAGTGAAAATAGAGTGTTATGGATGAACGCAAAAGCGAAAGCGGCAAGAACCATAGGAAGAAGTGTTGCATGTGAGGCTGTCCATAACAGATACCAGCCTATACCTAATGAGGCGAAAAAAATGGCAATATTGCGCTTTGCCGGGATGGGATATTCTGGTGTTTGTCTGTTCTCTGTCACTACCGACACTGTATTATCTCTCTTTTGTTCAGTTATTAAGGTACTGAGTCAAATACTATCGATCTCTGTCTATGTACTATGAACCAAAATATAACAAAACAATACATAATTGAATTAGTACTACTCTTTTTCTTTGATGGATAGTTCATTTGATTACAATATGAAACAAGAATTGCCTTTTTTCAAAAGGAATCACATAAATTTTGCTACACTATAAAAAAAGCAGAAGGGGTCTGTGATGCATGGCCAAGTAGAAGT
>JBFESZ010000065.1:0-12068 GCA_041548245.1 Sulfurimonadaceae bacterium | reverse complement strand
TATAAAGTGGGTATAGATGCTTCAACGGATACTAGGACAAGTGTTTGGTACAAAAAATGATCGGGAACTTAAAAAATATGCGAAACGTGTAAAAAAGATTAATTCCTTAGAATCAACATATGAGTCATTGAGTGATGACGAGTTGAAGGATGCTTTTAATGCCTTGAAGGTTTCTGTTCTAAGTGAAGAAAAAAGTCTAGATGAAGTCTTGGTTGAGTCATTCGCTATTACAAGAGAGGCCGGTAAACGCGTGCTTAATATGCGTCATTTTGATGTGCAGCTTATTGGTGGTATGGCATTGCATGAAGGTCGTATCGCTGAGATGAAGACGGGTGAGGGTAAAACGCTTGTCGCGACTTTGGCGGTTATACTTAATGCGATGAATGGAAAAGGTGTTCATGTCGTCACGGTAAATGATTACCTTGCTTCACGCGATGCATCAGAGATGAGTGCACTATACAGCTTTTTGGGATTTTCAACAGGAACGATTCTTGAGACAGAGTATGATCCCATGGTTAAACGCGAACAGTATCTTTGCGATATCACCTATGGGACAAACAATGAGTTTGGCTTTGACTATCTGCGTGATAATATGTCTTATTCCAAAGAGCAGATGGTGCAACGTGAACATGCTTTTGTTATTGTGGATGAGGTTGACTCGATTCTGATTGACGAGGCCCGTACACCGCTGATTATTTCAGGACCGACCAACCGTAAAGTCGAAAATTACGACAAGGCCGATGAAGTCGCTAAAAAGCTGACCAAGGATGAACACTTCACAGTAGACGAGAAAGACCGTGTTGTTCTGGTGACAGAAGAGGGGATTGTCAAAGCAGAAGAGCTTTTTGGTGTAGATAACTTGTACAGCCCACAAAATGCGGAGCTTTCACACTTTCTCGACAATGCCCTTAAAGCGAACTATCTTTTTGAGATCGATGTTGATTATGTTGTACGTGAGGGAGAAGTGGTAATCGTCGATGAGTTCACGGGACGTCTGTCTGAAGGACGTCGGTACTCTGAAGGGCTGCATCAGGCATTAGAGGCAAAAGAAAAGGTAGATATCAAAGAAGAGACGCAGACACTTGCTGATATTACTTTTCAAAATTATTTCAGGATGTATGACAAACTTGCCGGGATGACGGGTACAGCTCAAACAGAGGCAACAGAGTTCGCCCAGATATATAACCTGGATGTTGTCACTATTCCTACAAACCTACCGGTTAACCGTAAGGACCTGAACGATCTTATTTATAAGACAGAGCGTGAGAAGTTTGAAGCGGTGATGAAGAAAGTCAAAGAGCTTCATGCAACCGGACAGCCAGTGCTTATCGGAACAGCGTCTATTGAAAAGTCAGAAGCATTGCACAGTTTTTTGTCAAAAGCAAAGATCCCACATACGGTACTTAATGCCAAGCAGCATGAACAAGAGGGTGAGATTATCAAGAATGCGGGCCAAAAGGGTGCGGTTACCATTGCTACGAATATGGCGGGTCGCGGTGTTGATATCAAGGTGAGTGATGAGATTAAAGCACTTGGTGGCCTTTATATTATTGGTACAGAACGTCATGAGAACCGTCGTATTGACAATCAGCTTCGTGGACGTTCCGGTCGTCAGGGTGATCCGGGAACGACACAGTTCTATCTGAGTCTTGAAGACAACCTTCTGCGTATTTTTGGATCGGACAGAATCAAATCGATCATGGAGCGTCTTGGTGTGGAAGACGGTGAGTATATTGAGTCTAAAATGGTTACAAGAGCCGTTGAAAAAGCACAGAAAAAAGTCGAAACAATGCACTTTGAAGGGCGTAAACAGATCGTTGAATATGATGATGTCGCCAATGAACAAAGAAAACTCGTCTACAAGTTTAGAAACGACCTTTTGGACCCTAATTATGATATTGATGCAAAAGTCGATGAGATCCGAAGTGAATATATCGTGAGTACTTTAATGAACTGTGATATCTTCCCTGGTCAAAGTGAAGAGGATTTCAACCTCGAAAAACTTGCTTCTGTTATTAAAGAAGAGATTAATCAAGAGCTTGATGTTTCGACGATGAAGAACAAAGAGTATGAAGTTCTTATGGAAGAAGTTGTCAATCTGGTAAAAAAAGCTTATGATGGCAAGATGCAAGTGCTTGAAGCAGAGATACGTACAGCAGTAGAGCGTGAGATCTTTTTGAAAACACTTGACCAGTCATGGCGTGATCACCTCTACCAGATGGATACTATGAAGACAGGTATTCGTCTGCGCGCTTACAATCAGAAAGATCCACTTGTCGAGTTTAAGAAAGAGTCTTACAACCTTTTCTCCGAGTTACGAGAAGCGATTAAATTTGAGACAATAAAAATGCTTCAGGTTATTCAGTTCAAATCGGCAGAAGAAGAGGCTGAAGCCTTGGCCGAACAGAGAGAGATGCAAAAGCGTCAGGATGAGATGAACATGCAGCTGAATCTTCATGATGAAGATAAAGTTGCCGACAAGAAGGTGGCAAGGAATGAACCATGTCCGTGTGGTTCTGGTAAAAAGTATAAAAGCTGCTGCGGAAAAAGCGGTCCTAAAAAAGGGGTTTTAGCCCAAGGCACAGTGTGAACAATACCCTCGTAAAGTACATGGTCAGACGATATCTGCGTTTTGACCAAGACCAACCCTTTATCTTCCTTTCTGCTTTATTGGCCTTTCTTGGTATTTTGTTAGGTGTCATGGTATTGATCATTGCAATGGCCTTGATGAACGGTTTTGATGCCGAGTTCAGAAAAAAACTCACGATCATGAACTATCCTTTGACCGTAGTTCCCAAGTTCTATGGAGCGGTGGACAAGTCACTATACACTGAGCTGAAATCAGAGTTCCCTGAGTTGGCATTTAGCCCTTATGTAGCAACACCTGTTATTGTTCGTCGTGGATCTAAAATGGAGGGTGGATACCTCTTTGGCGTTGATTTCGAAGAGGAAGCAAAAGCCAACAGTGTACTTAAAAAGAGCGTCGAGGGAAAAACTTTTAATAAGTTTGATGTTATCGTAGGTAAAACACTTTTTGATGAGTTGTATCTGAATGATAAAGAGAGGTTGATGTATATTTTTACTCAGGCTGAACCAGGAGGCTTGACACTGACACCAAAGCTCAAACGCTTTAAGGTCAACGGACAGTTTGATTCAGGGCTGTCCGCATATGATAAAGCGTACCACTACACCTCTTTGAGTGCCCTGCAGACAGTGATGAACCTTTCAAAAACGCAATACGATGGTATTCATGTTTTTTCTAAAAACCCTCGTGAAGATCTTGAAAAGATCAAAGAGGTATTGCCAAGTACGGTAAGAGTTAAAGGATGGTGGGAAGATAATGTCAGTTTCTTTTCTGCCTTAGAGCTGGAAAAACACGCCCTGTTCATTGTCTTGATGCTAATTATACTTATTGCAGCTGTTAATATTATCTCATCGCTTCTTATGACAGTAATGAATCGTCGATCCGAGATTGCACTCTTTATCTCATTAGGCGCCAGTGAGAAGGAAGTGAAAAAAATATTTCTTTACCTTGGTGTAATTATTGGTATAAGCGGGATCTTTGCAGGGACAATACTAGGGTTGAGCGGGCTTTGGATACTTTCAAACTTTGATATTATTTCTCTTCCTGCAGAGGTATATGGCACTTCTCATCTTCCATTGAAACTCTCGATAATCGACTTCTTATCGATCATTATCGGTGCTTTTGTCATCGTAGTGCTTTCTGCTTGGTATCCTGCTAAAAAAGCGGCGCAGGTCGATGTACTGAATGTTTTAAGAAATGAGTAGAAAAGGAAGTCTTTCATTGTTCTGTATTGCTCAAGAGAGGTTTTAAATCACTCGTTAGGCTTGGAATCGTTTTTATCGAAGATATCCAAAGCCTTAAACGGAAGGGTAATGGTTCTTTTGATGATGTTATAAGGCGCAACGATTACGCTTTTAGCTACAGAGCTTTCCACTTTGGGGTCCTTTAAATCACCATGAACCCTAACGGTCGTGGAGATAGAGTCATCACCAAAGATGATATAGCCTATGACAGGAATATTTTTAGCAGAACTGCCTAGATCGGTTTTGACCTGCATTAAAAGGTCGATTGTCTCTTTCTGAAGATCAGATTTCCCTCTGGCTGTAATAGTGAGCTCTTTCGAACTTATCTTGGTGTCTTTAATGCTTACATTACTTCCATTGACGTCAAAGTTGGTATACATCTTATCGACTTTGAGTCCCTTTTTAGAATAGCCGGGAACGGAGAAGGTGACTAAAGACGGAATAGTATTAAAAAAAGCGAGTGTGTTGTTTAAAACAGTATAGTCTTTAAGAATCGTGTCATCAATTTGTACTATGCCTTTGAAATTGTCATAGGTCCCCGTTACGGCAAATGACAAGGTTCCGTTTTTAAAGGTTGAGAACTTAAAAAGTTCGTTGATAAATGCATCGTTTAGGTTTTGACCGTAGACAGAAACGGTGTCCCCTTCACTTTGAAAGAGTACGACGCCTTTGCCATGGAAAAGCTGTGCGTCAATGGTGTCTTTTTTAATGTTGATTTTAATCGTGTCTGAAAGAATCTTTCGACCTGAATCTCCCAACCTTACATTACAGTTGTTTGTTTGTACCAGCAGTTCTAAATTGTTTTTTTCATTTTTGTTTTGTATATCGTTGAGATACTCTTTAATCGCAAAAAGATTGAAGTCTACATTTTTGGCTATAAACTTCCCTTTTTTATAATAGATGAAGTCGATGTCATTGTTGATACTTAATTGGGTGACTTCATCTTTATACCGGCCTTTGACATCATATGAGGTGATCTTTTTACCGTTTTTTGACAAAAGAGGGGGAAAGTCTACAAGTCTGAGATCCACTCCTATATTATCTTTGTCGATATAGATAAAATCGGCAGAGCCTGCTTTAATATCATACATACGTAAAATACTAGAATAGGGGTGGAGTTTAGAGAAGTCTTTAACGTTTAGTTGCAGGGATTTGTCCTCATTTAATACGGCATGTATAGTCAGTTTGTCGATGTCGAAATGATGCTTTCCATCACTTTTTTCGTAAGATAGCCCGACAACAGGTTCGATGAAAAGGAGTTCCGGTGAAGATAACATTGTGTTTTGTAAAAGCAATTCAATCTTTTTCTCGCCAACTTTGTAATGTGTGGACAATTGTGTGAAAAGCTCTTCGTTTATTCTTATCTCTGTCGTGTTAGTCTCCAGATAGCCATTTTTAACTTGGACCTTGGTAGGTAGAATTTCGAGAGTATTGTCATTGACTTGAAAGAGGACGGGTTGGTGCAGGTTGATATCTGTTTTATTATTGTCATAATGTAGTTCTAACGGGATTACTTGTGCACTTGAGAGGTTTAAGTCATCTTGGTGATAGTTGATATTAGAGAGGTTGAGATCAAGTTTTGTCGAAGCACGGGCCAAATCAAGAACGCCATTTATTTTGATATCCGTTATGTTTGGTATGTTAATTTTGAGGTCTTTGATGATGTTTCTTGAGTCAAATTTGACAGGCGCTATCAAACTGTTCCTACCTAAAGTCATGGTATATTCATCAAACTTCCAGTGTGAAGTCGGAAAGATAAATTTTTGAGACTCTTTATCAAAGTTCAGTTGAACTTGGACGTTTTTATCTAAAAGTTCCAGTTCCTGTGATTGAGAGAGTGGTAATTTAATACTTTCGACGTCAAAGAAAAAATCACCTGTGCGTGTCCTTAGGTCCAGTTGACCGTTGACAATAGCCAGGAAAATATCATCATAGTTTACCGATGTACTATCAAGGCTTAGAAGGCCTTTATGCAGTCTGGCTGTTGCATTCTTGATCTTATATCGAATGCCATCAAGGATTAGATCGGATTCACGAACAAAAAACTCTCCATTCGCAGAGACTTCTTCGTTAAAGAGATCGATAGTAAGGTCTATATGTGCCTGAGTTGTGCCTTTTTCTTGTAGCAGAGGCAAGGGAATATTGTAGGCATTAACGATTTCTATAATATCACTGTCTAAAACGCTCTGAGTTCTAAGATCAACATTCAAAAGAGTGTGCTGCTGATTAAAGTCAATATTTACAGCACTCCTCTCATCCAGTAGATGCAGGTTATACATCGCATGGTGCGGTCGTATACTGAGAACGCCTTTTTCAAAATAGACATCTGTCGAAGGGGATGAGACAGGAAAGAGTTTTGGATGGAAAGTGTAATTAAGACCCGTTTCTCGTGCATGTAAAAAGAGTGTATTGACGAGAACCTGAGGGTTTTTATATGCATAGACACCTTTAGCTTCAAGCAGTTGATAGCTTTGTGCTCTATTATAATCAACAATCCATTTCGAAATATTCTTCTTAAGATTAAATATGTTTATAATCGCTGAGAGATCACGAAACGCATTGGATGATGCACTAAAGGCGAGGGCTTTGGTATTCGTCTTGGTATAGATGTTAAGGTTTGTCTTTTCAGGCAGAGAGAGTGACGTGATACTGTATGTATCTCTTGTATTGAAATCAATTATTAACTTCGAATTCAAAGTGATATTGGTTGGTTTATGAAGGACATTTTCCATCTTGGCCAGCATGAAACTGTCGTGGAAACTGAAAGATGTTGTCAAGTTCATCTCTTCATTCTGGAGCGTAAGCGTGTTGTCTTCGGGTGAGGTCGGCTCTTTAGTGTAACTAAAAGTAACTTTCTTATCTCCTATGTTTAGCTCTTCAACTTTAAATGAGTGGAAGTTATTACGGGTAAAGTCAACAAGGCTTAAAAGTTCAGGGATATTTTCTAGCGGGGTTTCAGTGGGCTTATTGTTACGATAAGAAACATATATACGGTCGGCATGGAGGATGAGCTTTTTATCAAGTTTTATGTATAATTGCTCAACTTTAAGGCCAGGAAGTATGACCAGCGGCATTGAAACACCGTTTGTTAAAAGAGCATAGAAAATGATGATACCAGAGATTATAAACGTGAAAAAGCTGTATAGAGTAAACTGGATATTTGAAATAATCTTGCTTACTGTACTACTCTTCATCTATTACCTTGCTCAACCGCTTCACACTGCGAAGGTGCTTTACATACCTTCAGGCTCAATTGGCGCCATTATATCACATCTCCAAGCCAAAAACATCACCGTAACCACTATGGACAAGACTTTTTTGAGATTTTTCGGAAGCCCTCAACAGGGTTGGATATACATGGGTTCAACACAGATGAGTCACGGGGACTTCTTATATAAATTGACGACGGCTAAGGCTGCGATGAAGTCGGTGACATTGATACCCGGAGAGACAACTTACGGTTTTTCGCAACAGCTTGCACAGGAGTTGGGATTAAATACGGAGCTGCTTTATAAGTATTTTAAAGAAATAGGATACTTTGAAGAGGGATCTCTTGTGCCTGATACTTACCAATTGCCTATCGGAATTGATGAGAAAAGGACGGCAATTCATCTTTTGCGATCTTCATACAGACGGCACAAGGCATGGTCCGAAAAGATTTTCGGAGAGTATAACAAGAAAAAGTGGCAAAAGTATCTTGTTATAGCTTCGGTGATCCAGAAAGAAGCGGCAAATAAAGAGGAAATGCCGCTTGTGGCCTCAGTCATCTATAATCGGCTTAAAAAAGGAATGAAGCTTCAGATGGATGGTACGCTCAACTATGGTGAATTTTCCCATCAAAAGATTACTCCCAGACGAATACGTCAAGACAGCAGCAAGTATAACACCTATATGTACAGGGGCTTGCCACCTTTTCCTGTATGTAATGTAGAGCTTTCGGCAATCAAGGCGGCAATTTTCCCTGCCAAGACGGAGTATCTTTATTTTATGAAGAATAAAAATGGAACACACAATTTTTCACGTTACTATTCTACACATTTACATAACATTGGTACTGTTACTAAAAGAAACATAAAACCTTAAAGCTCTGAATTATAATTATTATAATGCTCAATTGAATTGTTAAAGTGCTATTATTTTGAACGTAAAATCATACAAAGAGGAAACTCACATGTCAAAAATCATTTGGTCTAAAATCGATGAAGCTCCGGCTTTAGCAACATACTCGTTACTACCAATCGTTAATGCTTTCACAAAAGAAGCAGGTGTAGAGGTAGTTCTTAGTGACATCTCTCTAGCTGGTCGTGTACTAGCAAGCCAAGGTCTTGTTGAAGACGAACTGTCTAAATTAGGTGAAGTTGTACTTCAGCCTGACGGTAATGTTATCAAACTTCCAAACATTTCTGCATCTGTTGGTCAGCTTAAAGACTGTATCGCGGAACTTCAAGGTCAAGGTTATGATATTCCTAACTATCCTGAAAATCCTGCAAACGATGCTGAAAAAGAGACTAAAGCGAAATATGACGTATGTCTAGGTTCTGCAGTTAACCCGGTTCTTCGTGAAGGTAACTCTGACCGCCGTGCGGCTGTAGCGGTTAAAAACTTTGCACAGAAAAACCCACATAAACTTCGCGCGTTTGCTGCTGATTCTAAAGCTTATGTCGCTCACATGGAAGGTAAAGGGGATTTCTACGGAAACGAGCAATCTGTTACTATCGACAAAGCACAAAAAGTGACTATCGCATTAAACGGTAAAGAACTAAAAACTATTGATGCACTTGAAGGTGAGATTCTTGATGGTACATTCATGTCTGTTGCTGCAATGCGTGCATTCTACAAAAAAACAATCGAAGATGCTAAAGCGAAAGGTCTTATCTGGTCTGTTCACTTGAAAGCAACTATGATGAAAATTTCTGACCCAATTATGTTCGGTCATGCATTTGAGATCTTCTTCGAAGGTGTGTTCGCAAAATATGCAGACGTTTTCAAAGAAGTAGGTGTTAACCCTAACCTTGGTATGTCTGATCTTGAAAAGAAAATCAAAGGTCACGCTCTAGAAGCTGAAATCAAAGCTGCTTTCCAAGCTGTAGTTGATTCTGATGCTCCTAAGATTGCTATGGTTGACTCTGACAAAGGTGAAACTAACTTCAACGCGCCAAACGATGTCATTATCGATGCTTCTATGCCAGTTGTTGTACGTGAAGGTGGTAAACAATGGGATCGTACAGGTGCAGCATTAGAGACTGTAGCTGTTATTCCTGACTCGACTTACGGTATGTTCCATGCTGAGATGGTTGCTGACTGTGTTAAAAATGGACAGTATGATGTTGCAACAATGGGTGCAATGCAAAATATCGGTCTAATGGCTCAAAAAGCTGAAGAGTACGGTTCACATCCAACAACTTTCGAATTAGCTGAAGCAGGTACTGTGACTGTTTCTGGTGACAATGGTGTTCTAATGAGCTTCGAGTGTGAAGCTGGTGACATCTGGAGACTTTCTCGCGTTAAAGATATCCCAATTCGTGACTGGGTTCGTTTAACAGTTGAAAGAACTCGTATTGAAGGTATCCCAGCGGTATTCTGGTTGGATGAAAACCGTGCACACGATGCTGAAGTAACTAAAAAAGTTAAAGAGTATTTGAAAGATTATGATACTTCTGGTCTTGACATTCAGTTCATGAACGTGACTAATGCAACTCGTTTTACAAATGAGCGTATCCGTAAAGGTCTTAACACTATCGCGGTAACTGGTAACGTTCTTCGTGACCACTTGACTGATATGTATCCGATCCTTGAGCTTGGTACTTCAGCAAAAATGCTTTCTATCGTTCCATTGATCGCTGGTGGTGGTCTATTTGAAACTGGTGCTGGTGGATCTGCTCCTAAGCACGTTGATCAATTCCTAGCTGAGGGTCACCTACGTTGGGATTCACTTGGTGAGTTCCTTGCACTTGCAGAGTCACTACGTATGATCAATCAGAAAAACCCTAACGATAAATTAGCTGCTATTACTGCTGGTCTTGATGTTGCTAACCAAGGTTACCTTGATAACAACAAAGCTCCGGGAAGAAAAGCGGGTGAGCCGGATAATAAAGCTTCACACTTCTATGTAGCACAATATTGGGCAAATGCACTTGCAAAATCTGACAATGCAGAGATCGCTGCTAAATTCGCTCCAGTTGCTAAAGAGTTGACAGAGAAAGAAGAGCAGATCATGTCTGAACTTATGGCTGTTGAAGGTAAAGCACAAGATGTTGGTGGTTACTTCCATCCAGATGACGCTAAAGCTGAAAAAGCAATGCGTCCTTCTGCAACATTAAACGCTATTATCGACGCTATATAAGCAAAATGCAATCTGTTAAGGGGTTATAAACCCTTTGACGGTCATAGCTTCGAAATTAAGAGGCTTTAAGCTTCTTAATTGTTTTTTTTCTATAACCTTCCGGTTGTAAATAAAAGACAATTGGGTCTTATAATCTTCATCACTGCTTGAAATATACTTATTGTTGTCTGTCTGCAGATAATTCTTAAGTGTATCAGGTCAGTGAATAACTACATCAGGAGTTTTTTATGAATCAAGGAAAAAGAGTTGGTATTGTCGGTGCAGGTTTTGTTGGATCCACCGTTGCCTATTCACTGGCGATGCAAGGTGCGTGTCACGAAATCATTTTAAGAGATAACAAGATTGAGATAGCAAAAGGAAAGGCACTTGATATGTCTCAGGCTGCTTCTGCCGTACGGTCTCATACAGTTGTTTCAGTTGCCGAAGACATGTCTCAGTTGACGAACTGCGATGTTGTCGTTGTGACAGCAGGAAGTCCTCGTCTTCCAGGGATGAGCCGTGATGATTTATTAATGATCAATGCCAATATTACCAAAGAAGTACTTCGAGATATCGCAAAATACTCTCCGGATGCTATTGTCATCATGGTTTCTAATCCATTGGATGCAATGACCTATGTCGCGATTAAAGAGTCAGGATTTGACAGAAGCCGTGTATTGGGAATGGCTGGTATCCTTGATTCTTCACGTATGGCATCGTTTATCCAAGAAAAACTGGGATACGGCGGTGGACAGATCCGTGCTTCAGTTATGGGTGGTCATGGTGATGACATGGTTCCACTTCCTCGTTATTCTACAGTTGCAGGTGTTCCTCTTACGGATGTACTGACACATGCAGAGATTGATGAAATCGTTCAGCGTACGCGTCAGGGTGGTGCGGAAATTGTTTCTTACCTGCAAACAGGTTCAGCTTACTATGCTCCGGGTAAATCAACGGCGATCATGGTCGATGCAATTTTAAAAGATACAAAACAGATCCATCCATGTGCGGTAATGCTCGAAGGTGAGTATGGTTATTCTGATGTTGTATCGGGTGTTCCTATCATGATCGGTGCCAACGGCTGTGAAAAGATTATTGAAGTGACATTGAACGATGTCGAGAAGAAGATGTTTAAAAAATCTGTAGATTCAGTCCAAAGCTTGATTGATACGCTAAACGCAAACAAATTTTTTGATGGAGAATAATAGAATGGCTACACGTATAGAAAAAGATACAATGGGTGAAATTGAAGTCCCGGAAAATGCGTATTGGGGTGCACAGACACAACGCTCAATCCAAAACTTTGCTATTGGTGAAGAGACAATGCCATATGAGATCACACGCGGCTTCTCTTACCTTAAAAAAGCAGTTGCATTAGTCAACAAAGATCTGGGAAAACTTGATGCTCAAAAAGCTGAGGCTATTGCACAAGCAGCAGATGAGATGCTTGAAGGTAAATTAGACGGTAACTATCCGCTGGTTGTTTGGCAGACAGGATCAGGTACACAGTCTAATATGAACAACAATGAAGTTCTCGCAAATCGTGCAACCGAGATTTTGGGTGGTGACTTCCGCAAAGAGAAACTGGTACATCCAAATGATGATGTCAACAAATCACAATCTTCAAACGACACCTATCCGACAGCGCTTCATGTCGCAGCGGTTATCTCTGTTGAAGAACGTGTACTTCCTGCGATTGCAAAGTTGAAAGCGACACTTCAAGCTAAGAGTGAAGCATTCGCAAACATCGTAAAAATTGGTCGTACACACCTTCAAGACGCTACACCACTTACCCTTGGTCAGGAGATCAGTGGTTGGGTAGAGATGCTCAACAAGTGTGAAAAGATGATCAAAGACTCACTTGATGCAGTTCGTGAACTTGCTCTTGGCGGTACGGCAGTAGGTACGGGTCTTAATG
>JBFESZ010000064.1:0-12135 GCA_041548245.1 Sulfurimonadaceae bacterium | reverse complement strand
GTGCTTTACTGTCAGTTCCGCATTGTATATCCAACTGACTCCGCTAAACGCTTCTTCAACACCTTCATGCAAATGATAACTTCTTGTCTCGCCATAGACATAGGCGAGACCCGGGATCACTGTTGTTTCACCAATATCAAAAGATGTCTTGGCATAAGCGACAAACATCGACGGGGCTTCTGCTCCTTTAAGCGTATCATTGTTCTCAAACGTTTGTGTCCTATTGCCGAATGTACTTTCATTCTCGCCTTGTAAGACCTCAGCTCCCAACATCACATATTCAGACAATGCAGGCGTATATTGAAACTGCAGACCTTTTTCGTTCAAAGCCCCGCCCAGAAACCCTTGATAGATCAGCGGCGCGTCACTGAAGTCCCATATATGATGGTGTTGGGCATTATGCCTGCCAAAACCGCTTAAGAACTTCCCGCCGCGAATCCTCACTCCATGCCCGAGAGCAGTCGTCGTAAAGTAGGCCTCTTCAATATCCACACCCTCTTGTGCAAAATGAAAAACGGCATCAAAACTGAGAAAAGGGTCTACACTTGATGACATGACAAGTTCGGCATAATTAAGATTAAACCCGTTTTCTGCATTATAGGTACCGTGAGAATGCTCGTTATCTCCACTGCCGAAAAATGCTTCACTCACACCTGGAATACTGTAAGCTGGAAGTTCATCCTGTTCTTTATTGCGAGAGACCATTGAAAGATCTGCTATCAAGGAGATATCAGGCATATATTGAGACTGTACAAATGTACGCTCTTGCATAGGTTTTAGTGCAGGTGCATCTGCATAAAGTAGTGTACTAGCATACAGAGCTAGATAAAGAAATTTTTTCATGTTTTTTCCTAATAATGATAATAATTGTTTGGTTGATTAAAGTTAGGAAAAAGAGGGAGGTGCGCGGGAAGGACAGCTGTTTATGAGCTTTAACGAGAAATAAGTCTCCCCTGCTAAAAGAGGGATCAGGATAAAAAGAGCCAGCTCTTCCAAACTGAGAGTTTCAGGGATATCCGCAATGGCGAAGACATGCTGAATGACACAGACTGGACAGTCATCATCCACATAGATATCATCATGATAATGGAAACTGGAAAGAAGTGTCCCGGCAAATACAAGAGCAAGTATGAACAGTCGATATTTTTTCTTGATCATACGAGCCCCTTTCTTTTTTCGCAATTATACCATTATCTGCAACCGAGCATCAACAATCCCTCATAAAACCCATCTATTTCTTTTATTTATGCGTTATACACCATCGGTATGGTCTTCGCAGGCAAAACAATGCTGAAATGTGCACCATTTGATGTGTTGACAACATCAAGAGTTCCACCGATATGTTTTTCAATGATCATCTTCGCCATATACAATCCCAATCCCGTCCCATTTTTAGACTTCTTGCTGAAATAAGGTTCAAATATCCTATCAATAATCTCGCTATCTATACCTCCGCCATTGTCCTCTACGCTGATCATGACACTCTCATCAGCACTGTCCACCTTTATCCAGATATGACGTTCTTTCTCACGCTTCTCTACCAGAACATCGATCGCATTGTTGATGATATTGATAAAGGCCTGAATAACTTCATTCGTATAGGTATTGATTCTCATATCTTGATGCAGCTTAATATCTAAGGTCACTTTTTCCTGAAGAAGTCTTGGTTCAATGAAATGCTCAAGGCGCTCCATGAGCATACTCACAGCTATCTCTTGCGTGGCTTTGTCCGGCTTGAAATAAGTTTGGAAATCATCGATCGTATCAGAAAGATAGACCAGCATATCTGATATCTTCTCAAGGATCATATCAGTCTCGCTTGGCTCAGTTCCTTCCACCATCGCCTTTAACCTCTCTTTGGTAATCAAAAGTGTCATCGTTGAGAGGGGCTGACGCCATTGATGGGCGATCATACTCAGCATCTCACCCATCGTTGCCAGGCGTGACTGTGCGATCATCAGCCTTTCTTGTTCAGTGATCTTAGCGACTTTGTTGGCCACAATACTCTCAAGTGACTCATTAAGATCCTGCAGCTCTTTTGTCTTTTGGGTGACTTTATTTTCAAGCTCCTCATTAAACTTTGCAAGTTGAAGCTGTTGTGCCATAATCTCTTGCTCAAAATCCATAATCTTCTTTGTATAAGAACGAAAGAACAGACTTGCGATAATCAGACCCAATACGGAACTGATAATCGCTGTTTCGGAGAGTTTAAGGTCATATATCACATTGGTGGTAAGTACAATGAAAATAGACAAGGCCGTAATCATACTACCTGCACGTATACCGCCTGTGATATATGCAGCAAAGGTAAGCAGATAGAACCAGATAATCCGAAACTCATCATGCGGGACAAAAACCAGCGCGGTTATAAAATTAGCCATAGCCGCACCATACATCAAGTAGGCATTTTGAAGATAGTTTTTTTTAGGACCTCTTAGACGTATGATTATGACAAAAGAGACAAAAGTCAGGATATAGTTTGCAACCGTTTGTATGATTCCAAGAGGATCGATGCCGAGCGTACTCAACATGGCAAATATAAAAGTAAAAACACCCATCACCAACAAGACCATATTGATCACACGGTATTGAAACTTTAAAAGGATCTCATCTTTTCCAAAAGAGTGACCGCTCTCAAAAAATCCCGTGAAAAAAGAGGTTTGTTCTTGATGCATAAGAGTCCTAAGACCGGAAATAGTTTTTTAGATTATACATTCAAACATCTAAAATAATTATTTGAACTTATCCTCATCTACAGACAGAAACATCCCTCTTTATGTACTGAAAAGATAAACAATCGCAAAGGCCGTTGCTGAAGCACCAATGAAAATTGAGCCAAACATGAACGAAGAAATCAGTTTGATAATGGGTTGATAGGTCCATTTGATCAGCAGGATGATCCCCGAACCGACAAAAGAAGGAACAAAGGTATAGACAAGTACTTCAAACAGACCAAACCCTTGCGGTAGATATACAAAGTTGGCAATGAGCACGTCAAAGATAACCAGAATGACAAAATAGGTGATGATGTATCGAATGGTTTGAAACTGTTCAAAACATTTTGACACCTCTACTCTCTCTTTAATAAGACACTTCATATCAGAGAAACTCGCATCTCTGAGAGATTTCTCTTCACAGATGAAAAACACGAAAAGACTAAAGAAAAGTCCGCCACCCATTAATAACATCACTGTATCCATCTGTATACCCCTATGTTAAAATCATAAAAAAAAATTATAACACAATATAAGATAATATAATGCTATATATTTAAGGTATTTTATTGAAAGCATTAACCTTTATCTATACTCGTAAAAAAATATTTAAGGAATGATCGAATAAGAGTTCGTTATATTATTAGTATTATTAATAGATGAAGAGGTTTTTCATGAACGTAAAGCTATTTTGTTTGGCCATTGCATTTTTCCTGCCTTCTTCTTTACCAGCCGATACAAAAAATGGGAAAGTATTGTATGACAAAGAGAGATGCTCGAAATGTCACAGTCATGATATCTTCATAGATGAAGACCGAAAAATAAAAAACTTTAAACGACTGAAAAAACAGGTCCAATGGTGTGCCTTTCAAAACGATGCGGACTGGTTTGATGATGAGACCTATGATGTCGTTCATTATCTCAACCACTATTTCTATCAATTTCCTCAGGAAGACTAATCCTCTTCCCTATCTCATTCTCACGTTTACCACACAATAACAATATAGACTAAGCCAATTACTTAGGAATTTCATCAGTTAATTTTTAGTAAAATATTATAATTAAAATAAGTTAGGTAAAACTATGAACGATATAAAAAGATTTTCCATCATCAATTTTTTTGCATTAATATTAGCAATGGCGGTTTCGGGCTATGCTACTGAACTCGACTGGCTGCATGACTATGACAAAGCCTTGGTTCAGGCAAAAAAAGAGAACAAAGATGTTTACCTCTTTATTGGTGCTGACAAATGTAAATTCTGTAAGAGGTTTAAAGAGAAAACTCTCTCAGACCAAGGTGTCATTGAGAAACTCAAAAAAGATTATGTGCTTGTCTACCTCTCAAGAGACCAACATAAGATTCCAGGATGGTTTCAGACCAAAGGGGTTCCTCGACACTATTTTCTAGAGTCTAATGGAAGAGTCTTCCATGATACCTGGGGTGGACGAGAAGTGAAAGGTTTCTATGATGTATTGGACGAAGCCGAATTAAAAAAAGAGTGGTAGATTAAACCAAAAGGCGCTATCCCTATGAGCCCCTTGCAGGGATAGCCTCACTGATTAAAGACTAAACTCACTTACCCAAAGGTCATGCAGGTTGCAAAAGCTCAAAGCAAACAGCTTCTTATGATCACCCTTGATCTCGTATGTTGAGATAGCTTGTTTATCCTTCTTTGGAAAAAACACTTTCTCACCAACCACCTCACCTGAAGCAGTCACCAATGTATGCTTGACAATATAATGCATCTCAGCCATGCCATGCTTAGTCTCTACCGTGACCCTGTTTCCATTCACGGTAACGACAGGAGCATGACTGCCTGCTTTGCCTTCCCATCTGCCCGGTTCATCTGCAGAATACGCAAAAATATTTTTAACACTGTTCTCTTTGGCGATTGCAGGTATTGCAGTCGCTGCGAGCAAGCCTGTTGAAGCGACCAATGATGACTTAATAAATTCTCTACGGTTTTTCATCCTCTTCCTTTTATAATAGGTTTACGGAAAGTATATCAAGTAAACATCAAGTCTAACTAAATCTATCGCTTAATAGGTTCTGTTTAACTTTACTTTATTCTTCGTTGTCATCTTTGTGCGCATTAATGAACCCATCAACTAAAGAACTAAGAGCTTCACGAGTATCTTCATACGGATCATAACCCTCTACAAGCTTATGTTCCAAATAAGTGTATGCGAAAGTCTCGATATTGTCTTTGCGTTTCGTAATCACCTCTTCACCCAGTTTGACCTGAATGTCAATGGCCTGAGACTCTTCTATACCGATAGATTCGATTTTAACGACAAAGACATAGGCATCCGTTTCTCCAAAGACGAAACCTGCTTTTTCAAGCTTCTTCCGAACTGTCTTTTTCAAAGTTTCCTTTTGTTCCTGTGTCAAAAACTCGGCATCACTTGCGAAATAAAGATTAAGTGAACGAACATTGTCAAGGGTAAAGTAAGACTGTGAGAAGAGTTGAGCAGATAGGAGTGCTAACAAAAAAAGTTTTTTCATCTCTTCTCTCCTTCAGAAAAAAGACTCAATGCATCATCCATGTTTTCCATATATTCTCCCTTTTTCATATAAGCGACTGTTGTCAAAAGTACTTTTTCATTTGAAGGGTCCACAAAATAGACCGCTGGAATAAGCGGTGCATAATATGCTTCCGGATACTTCCCTTTATCTTTGTACTTATCGATCACAACAGGGATGAAATTCTCATCCACCTGTGCTTTTACTTCAGAAGATTTCAATGTCTTCCTCTCAAATTTTTTACACCATGGACAATAGTCACCTACAACGACCACCATGACCATCTTATGTTGTTCTTTCGCTGTTTTTAAAGCCATATTATAGTCTCGTAGATAGTTGACCTCGGATGCGAACTCATCAATCTGGGCAGCGAACATGAATGTAAGCATCGTCATTAATAATAAAATGATTTTCATATGATTCCTTCTAGTTTAATCCGTATTATAGAGAAATTAACTCAAAAACTTATTACAAATGCATGTCTCTTTTCTTTCTTATGATCTGTCTCAAGAAATAATGACCAAACTGATCCTCATCTTTCGATTGACAAAGAACGCTATAATTTCATCAATGGAAAACGTTTATATTACAGACCTGGATCATACCTTCTTACGCAGTGACTTGAGTATCAGCGAGTTTAGTCGAAACACCTGGAATGAAAAAAGCCAAAAAGCCTTTCTGTCGGTTGCGACTGCACGCAGTTTCTACTCTGTTTCTACCCTTCTTAAAGGATTTCAGATCAATGCACCAATGATCCTTCTTGATGGTTCACTTGTCGTATCGACTGAGAAAAAGATAATAGAGACCAAGTTTCTCGATTATGATGCGGCCAATGAACTCATCGAAGAGGCCATCAACCATTTTTCTCTTCATCCCTTCGTCATCGGACTAAAAGACAGTATGCTTAATGAGTCATTTGATTTTCCTCTGCAGCAGACAGAGGTCCAAAAAGAGCTTTTGCTCAATTTCAAGGATGATCCAAGACTAAGACGATGCTCTAGAGTTCATGCCACAAAACAGACCTTTAAGATTGTTTTCATGGGTTCGAAAGAGCAGATGTTCCCACTGACTGAGTATCTCAAAACACGTTATAGCAAAACTTTTGAGTTTAAACTCTCACCAGAGAACTATACCCAAGGTTACTTTCTGACTATTTTACATCCGCTCGGCGACAAGGGCTATGCGCTTAAAAGCCTTAGTGAATACCTCAACACTCCCCTTGATAACATCACGGTATTTGGCGACAGTATTAATGATGTCGGCATGTTTCAACGTGCAGGAACCTCTGTTGCCGTCTCGAATGCCTTGGACGAGGCAAAGGCTGTTGCGGACATTATCCTGGAGCAGAGCAATGATGATGATGGCGTTGCCCACTATATGCAAAAGACCCTATAAGCTGTACTGCTATATATCTTTCTAGACAAGGTCATAGTTCAAGCTCGGCAATCTTGTGCTCATATTGATGCATAATATCATCCAGCGCGTTCTGTTTTATTTCAAGGCCTTCAAACGCCTCTTCAATCTTTTTCTCCTCTTGCGAGACAAGTTTGGAAAGCTCCATTACTCTAGAACTTTCTCCCTCGTTTGAAGCCGTGATAAGCTCATCATGATGCAGAGCAACCATCTCTTCAAGTTCCATAATCATGTTCTCAAGTTTCTCAATCTCTTTTTTCAAAGGAGAAGCCAGCTTATTCCGCTCTTGTACCATTGCCGCACGTAGCTTCTTGTTCTCTTTTTTATTGACCTTTGGTACTGTCTTGACCTTTTCTACCTCTTCCTCTTCGTCCCATCCGATCTTCTCTAAAAAGAGGTCATACCCTCCGTCAAAGTACTCTGCCGTGTCCTTGGCAAAAATGATGAGCCTATCCGCGACCCTGCGTAAAAGCTCTTCGGAGTGAGAGACGATGATGACAGAGCCCTTGAAGTTTTTGATTGCTTTCGTCAATGCTTCGATAGAGTCCATGTCAAGGTGATGTGTCGGCTCATCCAGGAAAAGAAGGTTTGCAGGGCGCGCCAAGATCTGGGCAAGCATTACCCTGCTCTTCTCTCCTCCCGAAAGCAGGGAGACTTTTTTATCCGCAGCGCTTCCACTGAACATCATACCTCCGCAGATACTTCTAACCGCAGCTGTGGAGAGCTTTGGATTGGCATTATATATCTCATCTGTTATCGTGTTGTTGGGGTCAAGCCTGTCAATATTTGTCTGACCGAAATGTCCCGTAGCCGTGCTAGGATGATATGAGACCTCTCCGTTTAACGGTTTCAACTCACCTGCGATGGTGTTTAAAAGGGTAGATTTCCCCGTACCGTTCTTTCCTATGATTGCAAGGCACTCCCCTTTTCCAAGAGCAAAGGCGATATCTTTGAAAAGAATCTTTTCAGGCGTATATCCAAAACTCAGGTCTTTGACCTCTAAAAGCACCTTTGCCGGAGTCTCTTGGAAGTTAAAATCAAACTTCAGTGTCGCATCGAACCCAAGATCATCCATCTGCTCCATCTTCTCTAACTGTTTGACTTTAGACTGTGCCTGCGCTGCAGTAGAGGCACGGGCTTTGTTTTTCGCAATAAACTCTTCAAGTTCCTTACGTTTTCTCTCCTGAGAAGCCTTCTGTTTCTCATAAAGTTCATCATTGCTTTTGAGCTGTTCATAGAACTTGTGTGTATCTCCGGGAATAATATTTAATGACCGGCGTACTATCCCCATTGTATGTGTTGTGATGGCGTCCATGAAATCTCTGTCATGGGTAATCAAGATGACTTCACCCTGAAAAGAGCGTAAAAAAGACCTCAGCCATCGTAAAGAGAGGATATCGAGGTAGTTGGTAGGCTCATCCAGCAACAGAAGATTGGGTTCTGTCACCAGAAGTTTGGCCAGGTTTATACGGATTTGATAGCCTCCCGAAAAGGATAAAGGGTCCTTATCCAGATCTTCCTGAACAAATCCCAGACCAAAAAGGATCTTTTCTACCTTATAGACATCATATTTGGCATCGCCTTGCAAAGCAAGCGCAGCCTCTTCACGCAACGTAGACTCCGTAAACTTCAGATGTTGCCTTAAAGCACCTATACGGTAACCTTTTGGAATGATCACTTCACCCTCGTCACAATGCTCTTCACCGAGTATCAATTTGAACAGTGTCGATTTTCCGCTTCCGTTTCGACCGACTAATCCGACCCTGTTCCCGGAATTGAGTTTAAAACTAAGCTGGGTAAACAGTTCTTGTTCACCAAAACTCTTGGAGACATTTGAAAGTTGTATCATGCGATTCTTTTTTAGGCGTATTATAACAAGTTAGCTCAATACAGTAAGCACTTTTACATAAGGAGTGGTGTATACTTTCACCCAATAATACCACCTGAGCCTCCAAGGACACACATGTCAGCCATATCAAGCACAATCAAACGTCATAACCACCGTATTCACCCTTGTGAAACTTCAAAAAAACAAGAGCTCTTAAAACATCTTACGACACTCTATCCTAATCAAAGTATTTTGATCATCAGCTCTGCCAATGCAGGAACAAGCGAGATTGAAGAGCAGAAGATAACCCTCAGCAATGATTCCTCATTAAAAGAGCTAGGCGATCGTCAATGGGACATCCTTATCAGTTTTGACCTTCCTGTGAAACCTGAAGACTATCTAACACGTTTTGCCTGCGCAAAAGAGATGGCCCTGATACTGATGGACACAAAAGAGCAGGCCCTTCTGTATTCCATAGAAAAACTTCTGGGCAAAAACATCAAACAAGAGATCATTAAAGGCTTTGAGCCCAAGACAGAAATCAAAAAGACGAGTATCAAACATCGTCCAACCAAGTCTCAAAAACGCTCAGCGGAAGATGATGATAAAAAGAAAAGAAATCAAGTCGATAAAGAAAAACAGTTCAGTGCAAAAAAAGAGTGGAACAAGAAAACCGCTTCTCATGACTATCGCAATAAACATACAAATCCTGATAAACGCGCACCCCGTACGATCAAGATACCGAAAGAAAAACAGTCCAAAGAGAATTGACATCTCCTCTTACTCTAACTCAACTATCCCAATAGTGTAAATCTTAAAAGATGTAAGAGCAAGATAAAACAAGAGTGCAGAATCGTGCTGTGCGCTTTTTGAACCTATGATTCAAGCGTTGAGAAGTCCTTGAGTTCTATTCTCATACAGTTTCCTTTTAGAAGTTTGTGAGAACGCGCATACTCTTCGGTCATCTCCAAGATATCTTGAATATCATTTTTTTCGATAAAGTGGGTGTGTGTCTTTTTCTCAGAATGTAGACTAACTTTTACATCACCGCTGTGTGTACTGACCACAAGATTTCTTGCTCCCTCTCCAAACTCGCTCTTAATAGCCTTTATGACTTTCTCAGATGCAAGCAACTCTGATAATTCAATCGTCTTATTAAAATCATTCTCACATAGTACTGTGAACTGAACCTCTACCTGGCCTTCCATCATCAACTCCTTTTGTAACAGTGTAGCAAAAGAAGTTAATAACTTTAAAAAAATAGTCAAATTGGTGACTCTATGGATAGGCTTTAATATCTATCTCGCCTATAGTTTTTTAATAGCCACAGAGCCAATGGAAAATGCGCATGTTAAATCAGTTATAATTCATCTATGAAAAAATATATTCTATTCGATAATGACGGTGTTTTAGTCGAAACAGAGAAATGGTATTTTACTGCCAACTACGAAATACTTCGGAGCATGGGCATCACCCTGGATGAAAAACGCTACCGCGAGATAATGATCAGTGGAGAAAGTGCTTTTTTACTTGCAGAAGAGGAAGGTTATGACAGCGATACGATTGAAAAAGCCCGAAACAAACGCAACCAACTCTATCAGCACTATATTCGTACCGAAGAGATCACTATCCCCGGCGTAGAGGATGTTCTTTTATCCCTTAAAGCAACTTATAAAATGGGCATTGTCACCTCTGCCAGACGGGAAGACTTTGAACTGATCCATGCCTCACGCACGATCACAGATCATATGCAGTTTGTTTTGTGCAGTGGCGAATATAAACGTTCCAAACCTCATCCCGATCCCTATATCAAGGGTCTCGAACTCCTGGGTGGAGAAAAAAATGAAACATTTATCGTAGAAGACTCACAGCGCGGATTACGTTCGGCTGTCAACGCCGGAATCGAATGCGTCATTGTCGAAAACCACTTCACTGCTTTGCATGATTTTTCTGATGCAAGCCACCGTATCAAGAGACTTGAAGAGCTCATAGAGCTATTTTAGAACTCTTATTTATCTTCCTTGCCTTTTGGAAAAAACAGTTCCTGCTTCTTTTTGATATCCTCTTTGGATTTAAGCATCTCAAGGAAGAGCTCTTCAACCTTCTTTCTCGCCCATGGTGTTTTACGCAAGAACTTCAAACTTGAATTGATAGAAGGGTCATTCCAAAAACATCTTATCTCTACACGTTCTCTTAATACCCTCCAACCGTAATACTGTACCAGCTCTTCAAGTATCATCTTCAACGTTATTCCGTGGAAAGGGTTGTTTTTATGCTCTTCGCTCATTACTGAATATTGTCCTTTTTAAATCCGTATCGTATTATACAGCCAAATGGTCTTATTACCGCTACTTTGATATAATCACTTCCATGGGTTATCAGGAAGAATTACAAGCCAGACTCAATGCAGTACGCCTAGAGTCTCCGTCTCAGACATCATATAAGCTCGATACCGTTGCATTGGAGCAGCAGCTGGTCAATGAGATCGAGACTGAACTTAGACTCTCTCAATATGACCTTGACGAGAGCGATATTTTACGCAGTATCAAAATATTGGACATCCTGAACCAATATCCCGGAGCCTTTAACCATCATAAGGCATTGACTGTTCTGTATGTGCTTGCAAAGACCGAAGTAATACAAGCTCGCAATCTTTTTAAACTGACAGGCACAAGCATACAGGAGTTCAGAGAGATTATCAATGCGATGGCCAAATATAGACTGTTGTTTGCCAATGAGAACAAGGAGATAGAGATTACCGCCAAAGGTATGAGTCTGGCAGAACGTATCGGTTTTGATGTCTTTGTTTAACCGACGCCCCATATGTAATCTTTTAAAACGACTATCAAATAAAAAAGCATTCCGACAATAATCACTATTGAAACGATAAACAGCAGAGGCCGGTAAATATACTGCTCAACCATCCTAGTCATTTTCGCGTTCATGAAGTTTTCTACAATTGAGACTACTATCCAAAGAATGAACATCCCCGCTGCTGCCAGAACCATATACTGCCACGTAGTCGAGACGTCAAAAAGGTATTTGGTCGTTGTGAACATCTTTTCATCCCAAGGTATCATCAGGGCTCCTTCACAAGATAACAACAGAACTGAAGAAGTATAACATGGTTTTTCTAGGAGTTTTATATATGATTACAGGAGCTTATTTAGTAAGAATGAATTATTTCAAGTAATCAGATTATGTAATTTCTATCAAGATACCCACAGTGACATGAGAATAGATGAAAAAGTTGTCACTGTCAGTAAATACTCTTTTTTCTTTAATTCAAAATACTTACTATCAATCAAAGAATTAAAAAGTGTAAGCCAGTCCTATTTTAAGGTCTACACCTGAATAACTCATCTCTTCGGTTACTGTAGTACCACCTACAACTTCAGTATAGTCATCATATGAACGACTTTTATATCCTAAACGTGCAGAAAACTCGAGACTCTCATTAATAGGGAATAACAAACCAGCATATAATCCAAAACTTGTATAATCCATATCAGGGGAACCTGCTACATCAAATTTTGAACTCCCTCTACCAAGTTCTACCCCAAAATATGGGTCAAATCCTTCTTGAGAGATGACAAGTTCATAGTTCATCCCTAGTTCAGTAGAATCAAGGTCTTCATCAGACCAATTCCACTGTT
>JBFESZ010000063.1:0-12304 GCA_041548245.1 Sulfurimonadaceae bacterium | reverse complement strand
ATACGGTTCGGCTGATTTTTTCAGTAACAGATTTTGAGGTATTCATAAGGAGTCCTTGGTTTTGATTCGCACTATAAAGCATAACCCAAATATGCTTCTTGAAGAAGCAATGTGAATTTGTATCGGAGTTTACATATGCTTTGACCAACTTGCTCCGCGTTCTTTGGCATAGACCTCTTGCGGGATGTTAAGAATGTTATATTCAGGAGGAAGATCCTGTGTAGGAAAGACCCTCCACTGTTTTGGCATCTTTGCCGCAAGCTTCATAGAGAGAAGTTTTCCTAGCTGATATGCCTCTTGCAAGGTGGTGTGTCCTTTATGGATGTACAGATGCAAATGGCCAGGGGTTTTTGTCTCAAAGGCTGTGAAGTTGATGTAGCCTTCTTCACGAAGAAGAAGTTGGGCACGATGGTAAAAACGCTCAGGATCACGCCCATTATAATCAATAACGATGTTCTCGACCTTGTCATGCTTGTTGATAAGTGAATGGGCCACAGTGATCTCACCTTTAAGATGCTGGTTAATCACCTGTTGATTAAGAGGCTTGTTGACCCTTTCGTATTTGTTGTAAAAAGTTCTACCCTTATAAGACAGCTTGTCGACAACGGTATCCGATTTGATCCAATAGTGATCCGATACCATTTTGATAAGTTTTAAGTCCATTGCTGTCATAAGTGGCCTCCAAAAAATCTATTAATATGTCGGTTGCGTATATATAATAAACTGTTTGGCTAGTTCTGTCAACTCTTTTTTGACGTTTGCTTGAACTTCTGTATTGTTGATATTATCAAGTACATCTGCAATGCGGTTAGCAATAATCTCAAACTCTTTCTCTTTCATTCCTCTAGAAGTCAATGCCGGTGAACCTATACGGATTCCTGAAGTGACAAACGGAGAACGTGTTTCACCTGGAACAGTGTTCTTGTTGACTGTGATACCGGCATTTCCAAGAGCAGCGTCAGCATCTTTACCTGAGAAATCTTTGTTAATGAATGAGACAAGTACAAGGTGGTTGTCCGTTCCATTACTGACTACATCATACCCACGCTCGATAAGCACTTTGGCAAGAACCGAGGCATTTGCCTTGACTTGTTTAGCATAGGTTTTCCATTCATCTGAAAGATTGTATTTAAAACCGACTGCTTTAGCAGCGATCACATGCACAAGCGGTCCACCTTGAAGACCAGGGAAGATAGCTGAATTGATCTTTTTAGCAATCTCCTCATCATTACACATAATCATACCGCCACGAGGACCGGCAAGTGTCTTGTGTGTTGTTGTCGTAACGACATCAGCATAAGGGAATGGGCTAGGATGCTCACCTGCACAGACAAGGCCAGCGATGTGTGCGATATCAGCGAACAGAATAGCGCCGACTTCATCCGCAATCTCACGGAATTTTTTGAAATCTATCTCACGAGCATATGCTGAAGCACCACAGACGATAATCTTTGGTTGAACGATCTTGGCGATATCCATAACACGCTCATAGTTGATACGCCCGTCAAGCTCTACACCATACGTGAAGCTTGAATAGTTCTTTCCTGAAAATGACGGTTTTGAACCATGTGTCAAGTGACCACCGTGAGAAAGGTCCATACCAAGGATTTTGTCGCCTGCTTTTAGAAGTGCAGCATAAACGGCACCATTCGCCTGTGAACCTGAGTGAGGTTGTACGTTTGCATAGTTACAGTTGAAAAGCTCACATGCTCTGTCTATGGCAAGTTGCTCTACCTTATCTGCATAATCACAACCACCATAATAACGTTTACCAGGATATCCCTCAGCATATTTGTTCGTAAAAACAGAACCCATTGCCTGCATGACAGCCGGAAGTGTAAAGTTCTCAGAAGCGATCATCTCCAGATGCTCCGATTGACGCTCTAGCTCTTGTTCACAGTATCCAAATACTTCTGGATCAAATGTTTGTAAGTTACTTGTGTTCATTTTTAGTTTTCCTCTTTTTGATTTAATTCTTCATCTACGCTGGCCTGTTCTTCTTTGCTTAGCGGTTTCATAGCAGGGAAGAGAAGGACATCTCTAATCGTGTGTTGATTAGTCAACATCATGACAAGTCGGTCAATACCGATACCTTGTCCAGCTGTTGGTGCCATTCCATAGGAAAGAGCTTTGATAAAGTCCTCATCCATTTCATGAGCTTCATCATCGCCACACTCCTTGGCATCGACCTGAGCCTTAAAACGTTCATACTGATCAACCGGATCATTGAGCTCTGAGAAAGCATTAGCGATCTCTTTACCTGCAATAAAAAGTTCAAAGCGTTCTGTTATCGCAGGATTTTCATCTGAACGACGCGCCAACGGCGAAATTTCGACTGGATAGTCGGTGATGAACGTCGGATTAATCAGTTTTGCTTCAACAAACTCATCAAAGAGTTCAGCCTGAAGTTGACCAAGGTTCATTTTCTCATTGACTTCAAGATTATGCTCTTTAAGATAGCTGATGATCTTTTCTCTATCTTCGACAATCTCCACAGGTACACCACCGATTTCAGAAAGTGATTTTACCAGACCTATCTGTGTAAATTTACTGAAATCAATTTCCATATCTCCATATGGCAATTTTTCAGGAAGGTCTAAATGTTCAAAGAGATAATCGAAAAGCTCAATCGTAAGTTCGATAAGGTCTTTATATGTCTTGTATGCCCAGTAGAATTCAATTGAAGTGAACTCAGGGTTGTGCGTGGCATCCATCCCTTCATTTCTAAAGTTTCTGTTGATCTCGAATACGGCTTCAAATCCACCCACGATTAGACGCTTCAGATATAACTCTGGTGCGATTCGCAGGTATCTGTCAATACCTAAAGCATTGTGATGTGTAACAAAAGGCTTGGCATTTGCACCACCGGCAATCGGATGCATCATTGGTGTCTCGACTTCGAGGAAGCCTTTCTCTTCGAAGAAGTGACGGATTAAAGAGATGACTTTGGAGCGGATCTTAAAGGTCTTTTTAACTTCCGAGTTCATGATAAGGTCAAGGTAGCGTTGGCGGTAACGCGCTTCTTTGTCCGTAAGCCCGTGATATTTTTCTGGAAGTGGTGATACGGCTTTTGTCATAACTTTTAGCTTATTGACATGCAATGATAGTTCACCTTTGTTGGTTACGAATGGATAGCCCTCTACTTCTATGATATCTCCGACTTCCATAAGTTTTTTGATCTCATTGTAGAAACCTTCAGGCAGGTTGTCTCTAGCAACATAAACTTGTAAAATACCGCTCTCATCTTCAATTTTTAAAAAGCTTGCCTTACCCATAAGACGGTAGAGTTTGACACGTCCTGCAACGATATATGAACGTGACTCGGCACGTTTGTCTTCCATCTGTTCTACATCAGAGTTAACGTTGATGAACTTTGCAATCGTTGTATTGCGCTCTGAATCATTACGATATGGGTTCAGGCCTAGTTCTTTAAGTTTTTGTGCTTTTTCGATACGTTGTTGGACGTACTGGTTTTGAAATGGCAATCTTGTTCCTTCTTTTGAATTAGTTGTTTTGACAGTTTTTACAGATACCGTATATCTGCATAGAGTGGTCGGTCATCTGAAAACCAAACTCATTGGCGATCTTGCGCTGACGCTCTTCAATAGCCTGGTCTACGAATTCTGTGATCTGACCGCATGTTGTACATATCATATGGTCGTGATGGTCTTTTGCTCCAAGCTCATACTTCTTTCCCTGGGCACCGAATGACAAGGATGTTACCATATCCGAGTCTTCCAGACGAGAAAGTGTACGATACACCGTAGCTATTCCGGTTTTTAGCTTAGGATGCTGTTGCTGGATAAGTTGATGGAGCGCTTCGGGGGTAAGATGCTCATCACTGTTATAAAGTGTTTCAAGGATGACTTCTCTTTGAATAGTGAATTTTTCACCGTTTTTTTTCAAAAGGGCCTTGAACTCCTCTAAAAGAGTCTCAAACTCAACTGTACGTGCTGTGAATGATTGTTGATTCATTTTTCCTCCGTTGGCAGTGAGATATTACTCTCTTTGAGTTTTGTGTTTACCATTTCGATCAAAGCATCCTTTTCACTTTTTGCCGCTTTAAGGATCTCATCAGTGGCTTCATCATGGATGATCTCTTTTGCTTTTTCTACACTGTTGTCTATGCTGTTATTAATGTCTTTAGCAACTTTTTCACCATCAATGTGCATGATAATACGTCCTGTCTCGACAAGTGCAGGGAACATCAAGCTTCCTTCCATATTGAAGTTGTCTCTGACGGCTTTGAAGTTATAGACTGCATAGACGATCACAGAGGCGATAAAGAAAAACTTTCCGCTGCCAAAGATAAAACCGAATATTTTGTCCATGATGCCCAATCCGCTCATCTTGGAAAACTTTTGGAAGAGTATACCAATACCGATCATACTTCCCCAGAACAGGGCAAGTGTGACCAGAAAGCCTAGAAAACTTATGGCAGCCGGGCTTTCAAACTTGAAAATAGCATCACTTAATGCACCACCGACACTTGAGGCTACACGTGAACCGACAAAAATACCACCGACTATACCGATAAGACCAAAGAGCTCTTTAAAAAAACCGTTAAGAATACCTTTTAATCCAAGAAGCAAAATAATACTTCCCACAACCAAATCAAAAATACTAAATTCCATTTATCCTACCACTAATTGATCTTTGCCATTTGCTTTGGCTTTGTACAGTGCTTTGTCAGCACGTTCAATAAATGACTCAAAAGTATCACCTTCTTGAAAGACTGCAGAACCCATACTCAAAGTAATCTTTATCTGATGCTGTTTGTAAAGCAGGGTGTTGGTGCGAACCCCATTCAAAATACGCTCGGAAACTTTTTTACAAACGTCATCATTCCCCTCGTTAAGAATGACAAGAAACTCCTCTCCGCCAAATCGAAAGACCTTGTCTCCGTCACGTAAAGAACTGCTGATGAGTTTTCCCAAGAACATCAGAACACGATCACCTGCAAGGTGTCCATATTGATCATTGACATATTTGAAGTCGTCAATGTCGATCAAAAGCATACGCGTTTGGTATGGTCTTTCTTCCATCTTACGGACAGATTCGATGTAGTTTTCCAATGCACGACGATTGTAGGTACGTGTCAAAGGATCAAGGTTGGAAGTGTCTTCGAGTATGGTAATCTGCTTGCGAAGCTCTTTAATGGTGTCATTTGCTTTACGCATTTGATCTTCGACTTTTTGGTGAACACTACTGAAATCGTATAAAATCTCATCGATTTTAACACTGCTGTTTTCATGTGACTTTTCGATGAGTCGCAGCTGCTCTTGATTGATACGTTCCACAGATTCACGTGTCTGAGCGTAGGAGTGCAGACTTTGTTCAGCAATATTCTTGTATTCAAGTTCAAAATTTTTTTCAACAGAGTGCATATTCAGAGAAATATTGCTATCACTTTTCAACTCCTTGGCAAGTTGGTGAAGGCTGTCGATTAGGGGCTGAGGAGTATACTCACTCTGGGCTTGAAGCTTTTCTATCAGGGCGTTAAAAGCAGAGGTTATGATTTTTTCAGCTTGCGCTTTATTCACGATAGAAAGCTCCCATATTTTTTGTAGAATTATACGTATTTTAGCATAAAGTAAGCTTTTGGCCTCATATTATCCTTATTTTAGGAAGCTTTGGATAACATTTGCGCCATTAATTATATTTGCAGGTTATAAGATGAAAAAATACCTGTAATAGAACATGAGGAAAGCAATGAGTACCTGGACCCCATCAAGTTGGAGAAATTTTCCAATCAAACAGCAGCCTGTATATGCTGATGCTGATCATCTTAAACGTGTAACACAGAAGCTTCGTGAACTACCACCGTTGGTATTCGCAGGTGAAGTCCGTTCACTTAAGCAACAATTCGCTGAAGTTACTGAAGGTAAGGCATTTCTACTGCAGGGCGGAGACTGTGCAGAAAGTTTTTCTGAGTTCCGTGCTGATAATATCCGTGACACCTTTAAAGCGATGCTACAGATGGCTGTTGTTATGACTTTTGCCGGTTCTTCTCCCGTGGTCAAGGTTGGCCGTATGGGTGGGCAGTTTGCAAAACCCCGTTCATCTGATTTTGAAACGATCGGTGATGTTACGCTACCATCATACCGTGGCGATATAATCAACAGCGTTGAGTTTACGGCTGAAGCACGTACTCCGGATCCTGAACGGATGATTCAGGCATACAACCAATCATCAGCTACGCTTAATCTTCTTCGTGCATTTGCAACAGGCGGCTTAGCAGATTTGCATGAGGTAAATAAATGGAATCTTGACTTTGTAAAAGACTCACCGCTTAAAGAGAAGTATGAAGAGATGGCAAACCGCATTCAAGAGTCACTAGCCTTCATGGCGGCTTGTGGAGTGAGTTCAAAAACTTATCGAACATTAAGGGAGACGGACTTCTATACATCCCACGAAGCACTTTTATTGGAGTATGAAGAGGCCTTTACACGTCAGGACTCTTTGACAGGTGATTGGTATGACACATCAGCTCATATGTTATGGATAGGGGACAGAACGCGTGGACTGGAAGATGCTCATGTTGAATTTATGCGTGGGATCAAGAACCCAATCGGGGTCAAAGCCGGTCCTACGATGGAACCGGATGAACTGATCAGGCTGATCGATGCAGTCAACCCGGAAAATGAACTTGGCAGGTTAAATGTTATCGTCCGTATGGGTGCAGACAAGGTCGGTGATCATCTTCCGGAGCTTATCAGAGCAGTTAAGCGTGAAGGTAAAAACATATTATGGTCATGTGATCCGATGCATGGAAATACGATCAAGTCATCAACCGGATTCAAGACACGTCCTGTCGAGGCTGTTTTGCAGGAAATGAAAAACTTCTTTGCTGTGCATAAGGCTGAAGGTACATATGGTGGTGGTGTCCACCTGGAGATGACAGGTAAGAATGTCACAGAGTGTACAGGTGGCGCTTTCAATATAAGTGATGAAGACCTTAAAAGCCGTTATCATACGCATTGTGATCCACGTCTTAATGCAGACCAAGCTCTTGAATTGGCGTTTCTCATAGCAGACTCTTTGAAAGATGCAAAATAAGAGAATCACATATTTAGTGATATCTCTATAAGAGAGCATGTGACAAATTTGTCACATTCATAAATAACTTCCCCATCAATAAAAAATATTTTTAATACCTTGGAAAATCATCTTGAAAATGAATAGTGTAAAGGTGTTTTTTTAAATGAAGCCTGTAAATCGCCTAAGCGATCTACATGTTTTTGATGACGTTTAAAAGTTCATCAGGACGGTTTGAAAACTGTAATGCACTCTCTTTAGTAATGATCTTTTGTCTTAGAAACTCAACAAGTTCCTGTGTCTGTGTTACCATTCCCGTAGCTTGCTGATTGAGCTGCATTTGAGAGTAGAGTTGGTGTACCTTGTCTTCACGGATAAGGTTTTTGATCGCCGGATTGGTTATCATGATCTCTTGCGCCGCCACACGTCCACCACCTATACGAGGAAGAAGGGCTTGCGAGATAACGGCAACCAGCGAAGTCGCTAGTTGAGCACGTATCTGAGGCTGCTCTTCACCTGAGAAAACGTCGATAATACGATTGATGGTTTCCGGTGCTGAATTGGTGTGTAGCGTTCCAAAGACGAGGTGACCCGTTTCCGCTGCCGTTAAAGCTGCTCCGACCGTTTCTTGATCACGCATCTCCCCGATCAGGATGACATCCGGATCCTCACGCATGGCAAATTTAAGTGCACGTGCAAAAGAGCGGGTATCTGTTCCGACATTACGGTGTGAGAAGAGACATTTTTTATTGTTATGCATGAACTCTACCGGGTCTTCAACCGTAATGATATGTTTGTTCTCAGTCAGGTTGATCTCGTTAAGCATGGCTGCAAGAGTGGTTGACTTACCTGAACCGGTCGGTCCTGTTACAAGAATAAGACCTTTTTCGCGTTTTATCATCTCTTTAAAGACCGGCTTGGCATTGAGCTGATCAAGTGAAGGAATATCAATCGGGATGATACGGAAGGCACAAGCGATATCACCCATAACACGATAGTAGTTGGCACGAAAACGGCCAATATCAGGAAGGACAATCGCAAAGTCCAGTTCAAGTTCTTCTTCAAACTCTTTTTTCTGTTTATCAGTAAGTAAAGAGTATGACATCTCTTCAATCATCTGTCCATCCAGAACAGGAAGATTTAATGAGACCAGTTTACCATCGATACGGATCTGTGGTTCCGACCGTGAGACAAGGTGAAGATCAGAGGCCTTGTAGGCAACAACAGACTTTAATAGCTTTCGAATGTCCAAACTCATAGTAATTCCTTAATATAGGTATCCTTATCAAAGGCGACAAGAACCTTGTTCGTACCATATTCTATCACAGGTCGTTTGATTAGCATATTTTCTTTACATAACCACTCGATTTTTTGCTCATCATTGAGGTCGAGTTCTTTGAGTTTCAACGTTCTATAGGTAGTTCCGCGGCTATTGAAGAGTTGTTTCATTTCTACACTCTTAACCCATTGTGATACTTTGTCGTAATCAACAGGGTCTGTCTTGAAGTCCTGAAAAGAGTATTCCAAGTCATGCTCTTTTAGAAACTTGAGCGCTTTTTTGACGCTGTCGCAGTTTTTGATACCATAGACTTTAATCATTATTCGATGATCTTTGGAACAATAAAGAAGTTCTCTTCACTATGAGGGGCATAGCTTAAAATGGACTCAGAGACCTCTCTTGACAAAGAAGGAGTGTCTTCACGTAGGGTTGTCCCCTTGTCCGTCATACTGAAGGTCGGGTCAATACCTGTTGTGTCAAGTTCGCTTAAATTATCGACGAATGAGACGATCTCGCTGAGTTGGGAAATAATCTCTTCTCTCTTGTCATCGGCGATCTCAAGGTAAGAAAGCTTCTCAAGTTTTTGTAATAGGGCGTCATCAATTTGCAAGTTTATTCCTCTGTCGTTTAATTCTAGTCAAGATTGTAACAAAATAATGCTGATTAAGTTTAATAATACGGGTAGTTTTGGACAGTTTTATATTTAATAAGATAATATAGCGGAGATTATACAGAGTCCAATAAGTTAAGAGGAGTTTTTTTGAGTTTAAAAGAAAATATTGATATGGTTAAAGAGGAATTGAGTCAGGAAGAAAAATTCTTTGCAGGCGCAGTCCAGACTGAACGTTTTATAAAAAAATACAAAGTACAGCTGATTAGTACCCTGGGTGCGGTAGTTTTTGTACTTATTGTCAATACTATATATCAAGCGAGTGTTCAGCACGCGGTAGAGAGCTCGAATCAAGCCTATCTTACTCTCTTGGCCAATAGTGAGGATGCCAAAGCCGCTGAGGTGTTAAAAGAGAACAATCCGGCACTATATGATGCGTGGCAGTTTAAAATTGCACGTGAAAAAGCGGATGAAGACGGTTTAAAACAGTTGGCTTCGTCATCATCTGATGTGATCGCAGATCTTGCAAGCTACGAATTGGCTGCACTCAAAAAGGACAAAAGTGCTCTTAATGAGTATGCACTTAAACAGAACGCGATTTTAAAAGATATGGCGATTTTAAACGAGGCAGTATTATTGCTGCAAGAGAAAAAAATTGATGAAGCGAAAAAACGTCTTTCATTGATTGAAGATACATCGTCATTGAAAAAGCTTGCAATGCTTCTACAGCACTATGGAATCAAATAGATGTTTAAAGTCTTTTTCTCTGCTCTTGCATTAGCCATCCTGTTCTTAGGTTGTGCTAACAAAGAGTATTATAAACCAGAGGATACACAAGATTCGATCGCACTAACCGATAGGTTTGATGCTTCTATCATAGAGACAAGTGGTGAAAACGCGACGCTTGAAGATGGAACGATTATTACAAAAAAAGGAAAATCAGAGGTACGTTTTCCTGAAGGTTACCGATTTGTGTATCAAAATGAGGAGTGGAGCCTTGCTTTAAAGACGGGTGGGACCCTTTTCGCTGTCAAAAATTCGAATGAGAGCAAAACATTAAAGTTTCCAAGAACAGTGGCTACAGCTGCGTTAAAAGGTGATCTTCTTGCGGTCGTGTTCGCTGATAATGAACTTGCTCTGTATGACTTTAACAATGGAGCGCTTCTGTTTAAGGAACCAGCGACAGAGTCAACAGCAGTCGATATGCGTATAGCGACACCGCGCTTTTTAAACGAACTGGTACTTTTTCCTACCTTGGATGGAAAGATTGTCATTGTCAATGCCGATGCAAAAGAGCAGGTACGAACGATCATTGTAAGTTCTGAAGAGTATTTCAATAACATTATCTATTTTAATATTGTCAATGACACACTTTATGCGGCAACACCGTATAAGCTCTATACTCTGGGTACAAAAGAGGCCCGATTGGAATTGGAGATCAGAAACGCTGTCTTTAATGAAGAAGGCGGCTGGGTAACGACCAAGCAGGGGGAGATTGTCTCATTGAGCCCTGAACTCGAAGTATTGAATCGTCAGAAGTTCCCTTTTGCACATTTCTTGGGTTTAATTGTAACGGACAAGGCTGTCTATGCGGCTGAAAAAGAGGGGTATATCATCATTAGCGAAAAAGACCTAAGCTCACCAAAGGTATACGATATCTCTTTGGAAGAAGGGTATTTTTATACCTCTGAGGATAGCTTCTACTTTGATAATGTCTACATAAAGGTACAATGAAATCTGCCCAGCTTGAAGCTTTTATCGAGTATATAACGATCATTAAGGCTTTGAGCAAGGCAAGTATAGAGGCTTATGAGAAGGATTTGTCACTTATCGAAGAGTCGCTTCAAGAGCCACTGATCAAACTGGATGAGGTCAAACTTCTTAAATATCTTTCCCAATTTGAGAACAAACGCACTTTAAACCGTAAACTCTCCTCGATCAATGCTTTCTTCTCTTTTTGTTATCAGGAGTTTTCTGATGCGAATGATAAAAAAAAGTTCAAGTTCTCCAAGGTCCCTTCTACACTTCCAAAATATCTGAGTTATGATGAGATTATGAGCGGTTTGGCGTGTATTGACAAAAGCAGCTGGATAGGCTTGCGTGATTATGCCCTGATACTCTTTCTATACGCAACAGGCCTCCGTATATCAGAGTGTTTGAGTATTGAACATAATGATTTTGAAGAGCTCTGGTTGCGTGTACGCCATACCAAGGGTGACAAAGAGCGTATTGTGCCTGTGGCGGAAGAAGCGATTAAGGCGATTAAGGCGTATGAGCTCGAGTGTCCGTTCCAGTCAACAAGGGTATGGGTGAACTATCAAGGCAAAAGTCTCAGTCGCATTTCAGCTTACAAAATCACCCAGAAGTACTTGAACGTCTCACCACACGTCTTACGTCATTCGTATGCGACAGCATTGATATTGGGCGGTGCCGATCTGCGTGTCGTCCAGGAGCTTTTAGGCCATGCTTCTTTATTGACGACTCAGGTCTATACCCACATTCAAAAACAGAACCTGCAAGAGACAGTTTTACAGTTTCATCCTATGGCTTAAGTAAAAGTAGTTATAATTTTATTTATGAAAGTACTAGTTGAAAACCTACGCGATAACGGGCGCTTATATAAAAAACTTGAAGAGATACAGCCAAAAGAGCTAAAGATCAGAAACAAGGTCAAACTCTATTGTGCACTTGATCTGAATCGTTATTATAATGCTATTGTTGTGGTCTCTCAAAAAAGCCGCATTCTAATGAAGGATGTCGCAAAGTTTGAAGAGATAGTGCATAAGATGTCTCTGTACAGAGACCACCAGTTCCATGGAAAAATTCTCATGCTGGATGCGCCGATCTGCTCGAAAGCAAAAGAAGCCTTTAAAAAAGCCAAATGGAAGATTATTGAATAATCTCTTTTGTGATATAGGAAATACGAATTTCAGTTTCAGTGACGGAAGAAAGATATCTGTAGAGAAGTTTGACATCTCTTCGATAAGTGAGAAGATCTACTATATCTCAGTGAACCACTACTGGGAAAAACGTCTAGATATGCAGGAAAACTGGATAAATCTTCGTTCTTTTGTTGACTTTAAAAAGTATTATGAGACGATGGGCATTGACAGGATCATGTGCTGCGAAGCCGTTGAAAACGCTGTCATTGTGGATGCAGGCTCTGCGATTACCGTTGATCTTGTCAAAAAAGGTCTTCACGAGGGAGGCTATATCTACCCGGGCCTGACTGCTTTGCAAAAATGCTTTAAAGAGATTTCACCCCGTCTTGAGGTTTCATTTAACTTTGAGATAGATTTGGCTAAAATGCCGAAAAATACGGAAGATGCCTTAAGCTATGGTGCCATAGTTCCTTTGGTTTCTCATATCCGTTCACT
>JBFESZ010000062.1:0-12322 GCA_041548245.1 Sulfurimonadaceae bacterium | reverse complement strand
TCTCAAGCAGGTGGCAGCAGCTATTTATGAGAATGAGAATGAAGCGAAGATATTTACCTGGTTTGCCTTGTTAAAGCTTGATTATGATGCACATATAGCTTTTCAAAAGAACAGGGTAGTCCTTCTTATTCCGGTAGAAGGTACCCTGTACAATACAGTATATTATAGGTTGAACAACAAGCAATATTTTGCGATTGATTATTATGCCAAGGGAAAGATAGGTTCGATTGTCACCTATGATCATGTTTATGAAGGATACAATAAAGCCATTGACTTTTCATTAAAGAGGTTGCCTCTTTTATCCCAAAGCGCAGTGAAGAAGCCTTTGGGTTTTAATCTTAACAATAGATATCAATCTTTTATTGTTGAGTACGATAAAAATCTTTTTGATTTCTATCAAACTTATCCTCAAGTCAATTACAGCAACTATTTTTCTGCACCGGAGTCTACTCTGTTTGATAAGAGCATCAAGCAAGCATTTGAACCTTTGATTGTGGGAAAAAGTCAGAGCGAGGCCATCGATATCATTCTGGCTTTTGTACAGAATGCTTTTAAGTATCGGGTGGATACAGAACAGTTTTCTCAAGAAAAGGTGATGTTTCCAAGCGAGACGATATTTTATGCCTACTCTGACTGTGAAGATCGTGCCATTTTATTCTCATATATTGTGAAACTACTTCTGGATACCGATGTGCTTGGATTAAAGTATCCCAATCATATGGCAACTGCAGTACATCTTAAAGAAAAAGTTGTCGGCGAGTATGTGCTGTATGAGAGGAAATCTTATGTAGTAGCTGATCCGACCTATGTTAATGCAAGAGTGGGAATGAGCATGCCTCAATATAGGGGAAAGCGCTCTTATGAGATCATATCTTTTGGCGGTGAGAAATAATACCCCTGTGAATAATCGATGCCTATCTTGCTAATGTAGTCATAAACCTCTTGAGACTCTACATATTCGCCGATAGTCTTGATGCCTAACTCTTTTGCGAAGGTAACGATAGTCTTAACGATGATCTGCTTGTGATGATCTTTATGGATGTCTTTTATCAGGGAAGCATCGATCTTTAGGTAATCAAAATCGATATTCAGAAGATGAGAAAAATTTGAATATCCTGAGCCAAAGTCATCAATACTGACCTTGCATCCCAGTTTTCTCACATCTGCGACAAAATCAGAGATAATCTGGTAGTTCTCAATCTCTTCTGTTTCCAGTATCTCAAAGCAGACACGTTCTGCCAGAGGATAGATAGCGAGCATGCTTTTAATATATTCAATAAGGTTGTTTTCGAGGATATCCTCAATGGAGAGGTTAATGGAGAACTCATAATTTGTATTGGAGAATGTCTGAAAAGACTTTTTAATCATAACCTTGGATATGGATTCGTACTGTTTTGATTGCTTGGCGATTTCTAAAAAATGAAAGGGAGGTACAATATTGTTCTCTTCATCTATCAGACGCACCAGACACTCGTATTTGACAACTTTTTTCGTAGTGTTGTCGATAATCGGCTGAAAATGGGGGATGATTTTATCATTCACAATGGCTGTTTTGAGCTTTCTAATCCATTCCATGTTTCTGCTGTAGGTGATCTCTTGTCGCATATCATGATGATAGATGATGTAGTCCTTATGTGTGCATTTGGCCTCTCGCAAGGCAAGGTCTGCGTGAGCTAATGCGGATTCTTTTCCAAAGACGATTCCCGCAGTGATATTAACATAGATCTCGATGTCTGTTTTATCCCCCTGATTAAAGACAAACGGTGATTTTGAAACGATTTGAATCAAGGAGATAATAATCAGCTCAAAATACTCTTTTTCTATGTGTTTTTTGTTGATGACAGCAAAACTGTCTGAAGGAAGCCGATATAAACAGAGACTTTCATGTGATAAATATTGTCTGATACGTTCGGCAACACTGCTGATAATAAAGTCACCTACAATATGCCCATAAAAGTCATTGATCATCTTAAAGGAATCAACATCTAAAATGGCCAGGGCCAGTTCATCATACTCTTGCAAGTCTTGAATGAGTTTTAATCGATTGGGAAGTTTTGTAAGGTGGTCAGTAATGTAAAGGTTTTTAAGCTCTTCTTCATGGGTGTCTTCTGATGTAATGTCTTGTGTAATGATGAGATATTCATTAGAATGCTCCAATAATTCTCCTCTTATTTTGACATGCATCTGCTCTTTGTTTCTGTTTTGAAGGATAATCTTCTGCTCTTCATGCGCACCCAATAGCTCTTTAATCCATTTAAAAATAGAAAAGTTTTCCCCTTTTTCATGGACGAAGATGTCTTGCATATGGGCATAATGCAATTCAAAGTCATCCAATGATGAAAGTTTGAAAAAGTCTAAAAAATATTGGTTTGCAAAACTTATTTTATTGTGCGTAATGATAAAAATAGGAGAATATATCTTATTGACGATGGAGAGGACAAGGTTCTTTTCCCGTTGCAGGTTTTGGTCTTGTTGAGATGTTTGATAGAGATCTAAGATGGCATTCTGAAGCTCCAAGACACTCGGAGATGATCTTAGATGTATGGTTTCAGCTCCAGGAGATACTTCAGGAGGAGAATCGCTTAAAAATATGATAGGAATGGAAGCGGTCGTCGGCGTAGTTGTTAGGAGTTTACAGACTTCTGATCCACTCAGTTTATGTGAGAGAATTTCATTTAATATGATCAGTTTGATACTATGGTCTGTTGCGATGCTTAAAGACTCTATGCCACTGTCGCAGAAAATAAAATGAATATCTGATGGTAGTTTCAATTCAGAGACCAATGACTCGCTTTTGGTAATATCAGCATGGATATAGAGGATTAGAAATTCGAGCATTTATCTCTACTTTGTGATAAGTTAGACAAAAAATAACGTAATTAATCTTAGAAAGGAATGAAAAATAAAAGCTTGATTTGAAAGCAGAAGTCTATAGAAAGAGAAAACTCTTTCTAAGATTTAATAGTTGAAAGCAACTTTATAGGTCGGATCGTCTTCTTCATAAGAGCAGTAAGGACCTGCATTTTTCAAGATCGCTTTGCAGTCTTTACTGAGATGTCGAAGCAAGATGTTTCTACCGCTCTCTTCATATTTTTTAATAAGGGTGTCGATGGCTTCTACTCCTGAAATATCCATAACACGGGCATTCTTGAAATCAATCACAACCTTTGGGGAGTCACTTTTTAAATCAAAGATATCGATAAAGCTTTTAGTCGAACCAAAGAAGAGTGGTCCATCAAGCTCATAAACCTTTGTCCCGTCAGCTTCCATGCTCTCTCTGGCATAGATACGCGCATGTTTCCAGGCAAAGACAAGAGCAGAGATGATTACCCCTGAGATGACAGCGATAGCAAGGTCAAACATTATAGTCACAACAGTAACTAGTATTAATACGACAGCATCTGAACGGGGCATGTGTCTGATGCGACTGATACTACCCCATTCGAAGGTACCGATACTGACCATAAACATGATTCCTACAAGTACAGCGATTGGTATCATGTTGATAATATCAGTCAAGGCTGCGACCAGGAGAATGAGTACGGTTGCCGCGGTAAAAGATGAGAGACGGCCGAGTCCTCCTGAGGTATAGTTGATGATAGACTGGCCTATCATAACACAGCCGGCCATACCGCCAAAGAGACCGCATGTCGTGTTTCCGACACCCTGTGCAATACACTCTTTATTACCGCTTCCTCGGGTTTCGCTCATCTCATCCAGGACCGAAAGAGTAAGAAGGGATTCAATAAGGCCGACGAGGGCTACGAGGACAGCGTATGGCAAGACGAGAAGAAATGCATCCCATGAAAAAAGTACCTCTGGTATAGCGAAAGTAGGCAACTGTCCTTTAAACTCACTAAGATTTGGCATATCTGAAAACTGTGGAATGGAATTGAGTGTTCCAATCGTCAATGTGTCTATTTTGAAGAAATAGACAATAAGAGTCAAGGCAACAATCGCTAACAATCCACCTGGGATGATTTTTGTAATCTTTGGCAGAGTATACATGATTAGCATCGTTGATAGAACAATTACATACATATTGATGTTTGAACCTTCAAAGAACTTGAACTGTGCCATGGCGATCACAATAGCAAGACCATTGACAAAGCCATACATGGCAGGTTGAGGCACTAGACGGATAAACTTACCAAGTTTCAATAGACCAACTGAGATTTGGATGATACCTGCGATAATAGAAGCATAGAGTATATACTGCAAGATCCCTTCTGCCAGAGCTGGGCCGTTAATACCGGCATTGGTCAAGTCTTCATTAGCCTTTATAGCCAGACCGACAAAGACAATCGCGACAGAACCGGTTGCCCCGGATATCATTCCCGGTTTTCCACCAATGAGTGAAGTGATAAGGCCAAGGATAAAAGCGGTATAAAGTCCAACAATTGGACTGACTCCGGCAATAAAAGAAAAGGCGATAGCCTCCGGCACAAGTGCAACTGCTACGACGAGCCCTGACAAAATGTCATTTTTGATATTGTCAGAAGCATAGTTTTTTAGATTGAACAATCTTTATCCTTGATGAGTATAGTTTTTATTATAGCGTTTATTTACGATTTCAATGAAGTAAGCTGTTCGCTTACTTTGGCCATTTTCTCTCTTGCCGCTTCCAGCTCTTCACGGTTTTTAGCAATAACATCTTCCGGTGCATTCGCAACAAACTTCTCGTTGTTAAGCATCCCACTTAGTTTATTTATCTCTTTTTCTAGCTTCTCGTTTTGCTTATTCAGTTTATTGATAATTGGTGTTAAATCAATACTGTCAGTCGGAATGAAGGTCTCACAGGTATCGGCAATATCACTAACAGCATTTTCTATTTTCACGGTAGTGAACTCAACATCATTGACTTTGGCAAGTTTTGCGATAAAAGGTAACATCATACTTTGCTCCTCTTCGCTGATATTGTCAATCTTGACAAAGGCTTTGTCAATTTTTTGGTTTGCCAGGTCAACAAGGACTTTTGCACGGCGAATAGAGACAATGGCATCCATGATAATATTGAATTTTTTCTCTTTTTCTTCAAGGACTTTGGTCTTATATGGAAAGCTTTGGATCATGATCGATTCACTCTCTTCAAGCGTTGTTCCTGAGAGCTCATGGTGGAGATACTCTGTTACAAACGGCATAAACGGGTGAAGAAGCTTCATCGCTTCTTTAAAGATAGCTCCAAGTTCGACTATCGATGATTTATCGGCTTTGCTAAGTTCGATTCCCCAGTCGCAGAACTCATTCCAGATAAATCGGTAGATCACGGTTGCCGCATCATTGAACTTGTATTCATCCAGTGCTTCACGTACCTCTTTGGTAGCGACATTTAGACGCGACATCATATATTTACCAAGCTCTGTATCGACACAAAAGCCTTTCATATCCGGGAAAGTGTCTACATTCATTTGAAGGTATTTCGACGCGTTATACAGCTTGTTAGTAAAGTTACGGTTGAGCTCAAGTTTCTCTTGACTCATACGGATATCACGTCCCTGAGCCGCAGAGATTGCCAGTGTAAAACGCAAGATGTCAGCCGAGTATTTGTTGACCATATCAAGCGGATCGATAACATTCCCTTTGGACTTACTCATCTTCTGACCATGCTCATCTCTGACAAGAGCATGGAGATAGATGTGTTTAAATGGTAGTTCTCCTTGAAAACTCTCTCCCATCATCATCATCCTTGCTACCCAAAAGAAGAGGATATCAAAGCCTGTAATCAACAGTGAGTTGGGATAGAAATCTTTCATATCGTCTGATTTGAAGAGTTTGTCCATTTCGCTGTCACCATTTCCCCAGCCCAAGGTCGAAAAAGGCCATAGTGCTGAAGAGAACCATGTGTCTAAAACATCAGGGTCCTGAGTGATATTTTTTGAGGCACATTTTGGACATTCACCGGGGTTATCTTCCTGGCTTGCAAACTCATGATCACAATCATCACAGTAAAATACAGGAATCTGATGTCCCCACCACAGTTGACGGGAGATACACCAGTCTCTAAGTTCACCCATCCATGCATTATAAGAGTTGATCCAGTGAGATGGGAAGAACTGGGCTTCTCCATTGTTAGTCTTTTCAATAGAGCTTTTGGCAACTTCACTTCTGACAAACCACTGCTTTGAGATGTAAGGTTCAACGATATTCTTACAACGATAGCAGTGACCGACCTGGTGTTGATGCTCTTCGATTTTGACAATAAAGCCTTCCTCATCAAGTCTTTTGACGATGATCTCACGCGCTTCCAAACGCTCAAGGCCTTTGAACTCACCGGCATAGTCGTTTAATATCCCTTTTTCGTCAAAGACAGTGATAAATTCAAGGTCATGACGTTTTCCGACTTCATAGTCATTCTGATCATGAGCAGGCGTAACTTTCACAACACCTGTTCCAAACTCCATATCCACATGCTCATCGGCAATAATAGCTACTTCACGATCAAGCAGTGGAAGGCGGATTTTTTTACCGATGAGATCTTTGTAACGGTCATCTTCTGGATGGACCATGACGGCAGTATCACCGAAATATGTTTCAGGTCTTGTTGTTGCGACTTCGACATGACCACTGCCATCGGCAAAAGGGTATTTGATATGATAAAACTTACCATCATGATCTTCATGTTCAACTTCGATGTCACTGAGTGCCCCGTCATGGGTACACCAGTTGACCATGTAGTTGCCACGGACGATCAGTCCCTCATTGTAAAGATGAACAAATGCCTCTTTGACAGACTTTTGTAGTCCATCATCCATAGTGAAACGTTCACGTTTCCATGCTGGAGAGACACCCATTTTACGAAGTTGGTCTGTCATAATCCCCGCTGATTCGGCTTTCCAAGCCCAAGCACGTTCTAAAAACTTTTCGCGCCCTAGCTCTTCTTTGGTTGTTCCTTCTGCCAAAAGCTGCTTTTCAACAACATTTTGGGTAGCAATACCTGCATGGTCGGTGCCCGGTTGCCAAAGAGTCTTGTATCCATCCATTCGTTTGTAACGGACAATGATGTCTTGAAGTGTGAAAGTTAAGGCATGACCGATGTGCAATCGGCCTGTTACGTTTGGGGGAGGCATCATAATTGAAAAGCTTTTATCTTCTTTTTGTATGGACGCATTCCCGTCTGTCTCAAAATAACCACGATCTTCCCAAATTTTGTAATAGTTACCTTCTACATCTTTCGGATTGTAACTGTTGTTCGCCTCAGCCATGTAAACTCTCTTTAATTTTTAGGCAAATATTTGCCTTTAATATTTTCGCGATTTTAGCAAAACAGCGGTAAAAAGTGGCTTATAGCACTATGGAATATATTTTGCTTTGAGTATAGATAGATTATTAAAAGCAAAGGTTAAAGATGAAGTTTGAAGTGAAATCAGAGATTTTAGGATTTGAGGATATCAAAGAAGTTGAATTAAATGAAGTTGATGAGCTTTTTTCCACTTTACGTGCAAGCAATAATAATGATATCTCTTTTACTCTGGTAAACCCTAATCGCTTACGTGAGTATGAGTTTGAGGTCTCTAGTGCAACAGAAGCACTTTTGGATATCAAAGATGAAAAAGACCTTCTGGTGTATAACATTGTTGTGATACAAAATCCTTTGGATGAGTCAAAAATCAATTTTTTAGCACCTCTGATCTTTAACAAGGCCAACAATACGGTGGCTCAAGAGGTACTGGGTGTTCAAAAATATCCAAACTTTGGTTTTGATGAAAGCCTAAAAACATTCATAACTGCATGATATTTTAGCTCCTTCTGAGTCAAGAGAGGGTAGTATTTCATAAAAAAGAGATAGCTGCCCTTATGCCCCTTTCGCGTTTAAACCAAGAACAACTTGATGCCGCAACTGCACCAAGCGGTCAAAATCTTATTATCGCCTCTGCAGGAACCGGTAAAACATCTACTATTGTTGGTCGAATTGGTTACCTGCTTCAAAATGGGACTAAACCTGAAGAGATATTGCTTTTGACCTTTACAAACAAAGCCGCGGCTGAGATGGTTGAACGACTTGCCGGTTATTTTTCCAAAGAGATTGCCCACAAGATAGAAGCGGGAACCTTTCATGCGGTGAGTTATCGTTGGTTAAAAAAGTTTGATCGTAAAATCGTATTAAAGCAACCTGCTGAACTTAAGACACTTTTTCGCAGTGTCTATGACAAACGCTCTTTCCATCTTTTTGATCAAGAGACAGCACCTTATGGGGCAAACTATCTCTACGACGTCTACTCGTTATATCAGAACACAGAGGTTGAACGTGGTTTTGATGTATGGATGAACGAAAGAAATGAGGATCATAGCCAATATGTTGATATCTATATGGATATCTGCAGAGAGTTTGAGGAGTTGAAAAAAGAGTATGGTTTTGTAAACTTTAATGATCTTTTACTTCTGATGCAGGAAAAAGTCAAGACATATAAGATGCCTTATAAAGAGGTATTGGTTGATGAATACCAAGATACGAATGCTTTACAGGGTGCTGTCGTTGATGCGATGAACCCACCTTCGTTATTTTGTGTAGGCGATTATGACCAAAGTATTTATGCTTTCAACGGGGCAGATATTACGATTATCGGTTCATTCAGTCAAAAGTTTCCTGATGCAAGGGTATATACATTAAGTAAGAACTACCGCTCAACCGTTCCCATTCTTTCTTTGGCAAACAAGGTCATTGAATACAATGAACGTATTTATCCAAAAAGGTTGGAGTTTACGCGCGAAGCAAAGGCTAGTGCACCAAAACTCCTTGTCTATGATGAATTGTTTGATCAATATTCTGCCATTGCAAGAATGATCCGAAAATCATATACACCAACGGATGAGATTGCCGTCGTATTTAGAAATAATGCCTCTGCCGATGGGATTGAGGCGACATTGCGTGAAATTGGTCTGCCATGTAAGCGTAAGGGTGGAAAAAGTTTCTTTGATGCAAAAGAGGTCAAAGCGATTCTGGATATTTACGTTTTGTTTGTCAATAGTAGTGATATGATGGCTTTTATTCACCTGTTTGAATATGCCAAAGGTATAGGAAGTGCGATTGCTAAAGAGTTGTTTATTGCTCTAAAAAAGGTAGGAAGGGGCTCTCTGTTTGATGGACTCTTTACTCCTGATCAGAGTATTATCAATCCTTTTGAGCAGCGAAAACAGAATCATCAGTTAGGGCTTTTTGATGATTTTATTGAATTAGGCAGCCTAGCTAAGTTTATGTCACTCGGCTTTGAAGATGAGTTTCTGAACAACCCGGTACTTAAACATCCAAAGTTTAGCAAAGAGAGTGCTCAATATCTATATGATTTTTATACACTCAGCAAGGAACTGAAACGTATTACGCAACCTTCCTTGATGATTGAGAAGATACGTGCTTCACGTTTTTATAATACGATCATCAACCAACTGGCACACAAACGTGCACAGCTCAAAGATGGTTCAATCGATGAGAAGTTAAAAGCCGAATCATTAGAGCGAATAAGACGGAAAGGCGCTTTGCTTTTTGATCTGGCTAAACCATATCAGTCACATGAACGCTATATTAATGCTATGGTTCTTGGTTCCCAGGATCTGACACAAGGAGAGGGGGTTAACCTTTTAAGTGTACATGCAAGCAAAGGGTTGGAGTATAAAGAGGTTTATGTCGTTGACCTTATGGATGGAAGATTTCCAAATAGAAAACTGATGAACAAAGGTGGCGGAGGCATTGATGAAGAGAGACGTCTTTTTTATGTTGCTGTCACACGTGCAAAAGATATTCTGTATTTAAGTTATGCTAAGAATGACAAGATCAAGAAGATAGACTTTATGCCTTCACAGTTTCTTTATGAAGCGGGACTGCTTAAGAAAGATGAAAACTATACCAGGATGGTAGAGAAAGGTGAAGAGAAAGCATAATGCTTTTTCTTGTTAGCCTTTAGCGGCTTTACCCATATCCCACATAGGCAAGAAAATACCAAGTGCCATAAGTAATACCATTGCTGCGATAATGGCAAGGATAACAGGTTCAATAGCTTCAGAAAGACCATCAATAATAGCATCAAACTTCATCTTATAGTACTCAGTTACTTTTTCCATCATAGAATCCAGTTGACCACTTGACTCACCGGCTCCAATCATTTGAATGATCATGTTTTCAAACAGACCGGTGTCTTTTAGCCCCTGGTTTAGACTCTGACCTTTTTCAACAGCTGATCTAACCGTTTGCAGTTTCTCTTTTAAGGGAAGGGTGTCAATCATATCTATTGCCGCTTCAAGTGAATCAGCGATGGGAATTCCGGCATGGACCAAAGCGGAGAAGACTAACATAAAACGGTTCAAGGTGGCATACATGATAAGTGTTTTAATCAAATAGAGTTTGAGTAACATCTCATGAAACCGGAATCGTACATGGTAGTAGTGGTTGATAGCAAAACGCGCAGTAAGGAAAATAGTAACAATTGTTCCTAGCACATATAAACCATAATTGTTAATGGCACTTTCAAGCATCAGCAAAATTTGTGTTGGTAAAGGGAGTTGTGCATTTAACTGCTCAAAAATGGCTTTAAACTCAGGTACGACGTAGGAGATCAAAATAGTAAATGCGATAGCCATGGCGATCATAACATTACGTGGATAAGCCATCGCTTTTTTGAATTTCAAGAAGTTTCTTCTTATCTCTTCAAGCATATCCGCGAGATTATAAAGAGCTTCAGCCATATTACCTGTTTTTTCTCCAAGTTGAATCATGGCAAGGGTTAAGTTACCCAATTCAAACCTGAAGTTTCCTACAGACTGTGACATACTGAGTCCGGAGTTGATATCCTCGGCAACTTTAGAAAGTATTTCCTCTAAACGTGTGTCATCGGTTGAATTGGCGATTTCATGTAGTGTGTCGTGAATGGAAATACCGGCATTTGTCATAACAGCCATTTGACGAATAGCGGCAATAAGACTGTCCTGTTTGATCTTTTTCTTTTTAAAGTTTTTTGTAATGCTTTGTTTAAATGCTTTGAGCTGTTCATCTAAAGGGGGAGAACTCTCAACAACTTTTAAAACGATACCGCTAAACTTGACTTTAGCAAGCATATGGGCCTCTTTTTTGTCTACAGCATGTAAACCCATCGTCTCACGTTTTCCCTTGTTAATAACTGTAACTGAAAAGTATTTCATGATTTTGCCACCCTTAAAATTTCATCGAATGTCGTTACACCATCGACCGCTTTCATCATACCGTTCGCGAACATATTTTGAAAGCCCTCTTTTTCCGCTTGAGCCAACATATCGGCCTTTGACGCTTCCTTTGCAATCATACTGGAGAGCTCTTCTGAGATCGGTAAAACCTCACAAATCATCTCACGACCGGCATATCCCGTCCCAGAACACTCTCTACATCCTTTGCCTTCTTTAAAAATAGTATGTGGCGGTATGTATTGTTTGTATTGTTCAAGAAGATTTGCCGGAAGTTCAGCATCACCTTTACAGTGTGGGCATATCTTTCGAACAAGACGCTGTGCTTGAACAGCGACAACAGCACCACTGATCAGATAAGATTCGATTCCCATATCTGCCATACGCGGTATTGCACTGATTGCATCATTGGTATGCAGTGTTGAGATGACCAGGTGACCGGTCAATGCAGCCTTAATAGCAATCTCTAAGGTTTCATGGTCCCGAATCTCACCGATCATAATCTTGTCCGGATCTTGACGGAGGATTGAACGTAAAGCATCGGCGAAAGAGAGTCCGACTTTTGCATTGACCTGTACCTGTTGAATAAGATTCATCCTGTATTCGACAGGATCTTCTACAGTAATAACCTTTTCAGTAACACTTCTTAGTTCATTAAGTGCACCATAGAGAGTTGTCGTCTTACCCGAACCTGTAGGTCCAGTGACTAAGATAACGCCGTAAGGTGATTTAAGCGCTTCATGAAGTTTTTTATAGCTGACAGGGTCCATACCAGCGTCTTCAAGTTTTACTAATGCTTTTTCTTTATCAAGAACACGCATTACAATGGATTCACCATACAAGATAGGCAAGGTCGAGATACGGAAGTCATATTCACGTGTACCGACATTGGCCGAGAAACGTCCATCCTGGGGTTTTCTTTTTTCAGCAATATCAAGATTTGCGAGCAGTTTAAGGCGTGACGCGAAAGGAGGGTAGATATCTTTGTCAAAAATAAAGATTTCTGTTAAAGAACCATCAATACGTCCACGTACTACACAGTTTTTTTCTGTCGGTTCAATATGTATATCACTCGCACGGGAATTGATAGTTGTTTTAAGTACGACGTCGATCAGTTGTAAGATAGAAGAAGCCTCTTGCTGTTCTTCGGCACTTCCTATTGAATTCAACTCATTTC